>CALHZE010000068.1 GCA_938040915.1 uncultured Bacteroidia bacterium
CCCCCCCGCTGGAGCTCCCTCAGGGCTACGCCCTTCGGTCTCTCCAGCGGGGAGTGTTCCTGTTCAAAGTAACAGGGAAGAATAAACCTTCAACAGTCAACCAGCCACCGTTTATTGATCCATAAATCAGTCAACCTAGATACGTTTTTCCTATCCATTTTCCCTCCCACGCAACTTCCCAAATGGGCGGGCGTTTTATCTTTGTAATAGCAAAGAGGGAAGAGAATGAAATATTGGTTTGTAATATTGCTTTTGAGTGCTGTTTTAAGCGTACAGGCACAACAAGACACTCTATTTAACCAGACCGACGCTAAGGGGCGAAGAACGGGCTTCTGGCGTCGATATTACCGCAATGGTAAGGTTGCCTATACTGCACAGTTTGATGCCGGTCGCAACATCGGGCGTATGGTGCGCTATGACGAGTCGGGGCAACGTCGCGTGGAGGTAATCCATCGCAAAGATGGACATCGCGCCGACGCCAAACTCTACTCGCCCGATGGGGCACTCATCGCCCAAGGTATCTATTACGACCAAAAGAAAGATAGCACGTGGCGCTATTTTGGCTCAAAAGGACAAGTGGTACAAATAGAGAATTGGAAACGCGGCGCAAAGGACGGCGAAGAACTCATTTACTCTGACGAGGGGAGGGTCGCACAACGCCTCCGCTGGAAAAATGGCAAGCAAGACGGCGCGCAAGAACTCTACTACGCCACAGGGGCACTCCGCATCCGCTGGTATATGGTGCAAGATGTTGTGGAGGGCGAGATGGCAACCTTTTTCACCACGGGTGCTAAACGCCTTGCTGGCGACTATGTCAAGGGAAAACGCGAGGGATATTGGACTACGTGGGACATCGACGGGCGCATCGAAGACCAAACCGAATATCGCAACGGCATTGCCACCAACGCCACCGAGCGTGCCCGTCAACAAGACAGTATCTTAGAGGCGCTCTTTAACAATGCTGGCAAGATCCCCGAGCTGAGTGCCGACGACGGGCTAGGCTACTAGACACAAAAAAGGCAGTCTCAACCCGTGAAACCGCCCTAAAGTTTATAGTAATGAGAGCCTCTCATGGGACTCGAACCCACGACCTGCTCATTACGAATGAGCCGCTCTACCAACTGAGCTAAAGAGGCAACGACACAAAGGTATAGACTCTATTTGAAATAACCAAACGTTAGGAATGAATTCGTTCGGAATATTGTTTCGCGTCTCCCTCTGCGGCGAGTCTCACGGGGCTGGAATCCTAGTCTCCGTCGAAGGTTTGCCTGC
Source organism: uncultured Bacteroidia bacterium (assembly GCA_938040915.1). Taxonomy (GTDB): domain Bacteria; phylum Bacteroidota; class Bacteroidia; order Bacteroidales; family CAJPTX01; genus Bacteroides_D. The sequence continues at coordinate 1,273 of CALHZE010000068.1, forward strand.
AGGTCTAGACTTCGAAAAAATAGATTGGGAAAAGACACTCAGACGCCGAAAAGCCGCCACACGCGGGACAACGTCACGCCACGAACCCGACACTTTTCAGGTACTCAGTGGCGTTTATCAAGGGCACTGTACCGGAGCTCCCCTCTGCCTATTCGTCCCCAATACCGATGTGCAAAGTGCTAGCTACGCTACTTTTAGCGAAACGCCTCGCCCAGGGCATGTCGACGTCGTTGCGGCAGAGAAATATTTTGGCTACGCCGACATGCGCGGCAGTGGTGTTTTTTCCGGACGCCTCACCGTGGGGCTCGTCTTAGCAGGCACACTCGCTGCCGCATGCCTTACCGAGCTCGGCATTCACTGCGATGCTCAAGTAACGGAAATTGGCGGTCACGCAGCTCCCTTTGACGCCGTTATAGAGGAAGCCATCGCAGCAGGCGACTCGCTCGGCGGGGTAGTGAGCTGTCGTGTCGACGGAGTCCCCGCCGGTTGGGGAGCACCATTCTTTGATAGTGTCGAAAGTCTCTTGGCTCACGGGCTCTTTGCCATCCCTGGGGTGCGCGGAGTCAGCTTTGGCAACGGATGGGCAGGGGCTCGTATGCGCGGCAGTGAGTTTAACGATGCCTTTCAAAATAACGACTCATCATTCACGGGAAAGACACGCACCAATCATTCTGGGGGCATCGTCGGGGGGATTACCAATGGCAACCCCATCGAGTTTGAGGTTGCCTTCCGTCCACCAGCCAGCATTGCGCAGCCACAACAGTCCATTCGCAAAAGCACTGGCGAGGAGGTAAGCCTCACGATCGGCGGACGCCACGACGTTTGCTTCGTTCGACGCTGCCCCGTCATCGTGGAAAGCATTGCAAATATCGTCCTCTATGACCTCTATTTACAACGGAAGGCGGAAGTAGGAGTCAACTAAATGCACACACACGCCCCCCGTCTCTGTCACCCAGCCACATCGATCATGTGTCCCAAAGCGTCATTTTACCGCACCTCGCGCTTTCTCGTTCTAAGCCTCAAGCGTTTGTTGAGCCTCCTCATTTTCCTCGTCCTTGCGAGTGGCATATTTCTCATCGTGAGCGACCAGCAACACCCCAAGACACCAGCCGAAGAGTCTGCCGCAATCCGCAGTTTGCTTCTTACCACCAGCCGACTCGAGTGCCATTTGCCACCCTCCTTACCCTTTTACAAGGTTAGTGCTACGCCCGTCCTCTCCGCACAGGCATCCCCCAAGAAACCCAAACGCGAAACGCTCAAACCCTCGTTGACGCCTTTCCTTGTCGACACCGCAGGAGTTGCTACATGGATACGCCTCGGTTTTTCAACCAAGCAAGCCCAAACCATCATCCGTTACCGTGAAAAAAGCGGGGGCTTTCGAAATAAAGAGCACTTCCAACGTTGCTACGCGGTAAGCGAGGAGGCATATCGTCGCCTTGCTCCCTACCTTCTTTTTTCGAAAAAAGCCCCTAGGGTGAACCCGCCGACGCACAAAACGCTCTTTCCCTTCGATCCTGATACGGCAAGTGTCTCGACTTTCGTGGCGCTCGGCTTCACTGCCAAACAGGCACAGGTATTGGTCAACTTTCGCAAATCACTAGGCGGTTCGTTTGGCAGCCCCGAACGCTTTGCGCGCTCATACGTGGTAGATTCAGCACGTTTCGAAGAACTAAAACCTTACCTGCGGTTTTCAACACAAGGAGAATAAAAGGTGTAACAGGGGCTGTTGCTTCCCACACACAGGGCGGGAGCAAGAACCAGACCTTACCGCGCGCCCTTCTTCCGATTACAGTCTCGACAGAGCATCTGAGAGTTGGCGGCTACCGTAGTCCCCCCGTCCTCTCAGATAGGAATTTCCCTCCGCGAAATCTATTTTCTAACAACCTAAAAACACCGTGGCGTCTACCTCTTCTCGAGATAGACGCCACGCGATACGTTCGGAACTATATTCGACTAGCGAACCGAATCCAGCACTGCCTTGAAAGCTTCCGGATTGTTCATCGCGAGGTCAGCAAGCACCTTACGACTCAATACAATATTCTTCGCATTGAGACGCCCGATGAAATCAGAGTAGGTCATCCCCTCTGCGCGCACAGCTGCGTTAATACGCTGAATCCACAGTGCTCGGAAGTTACGCTTCTTGCCCTTACGGTCTACGTAGGCATGCGTCCAACCTTTTTCGAGGGTGTTTTTTGCCACCGTATAGACATTACGGCGAGCGAGGAAATTCCCTTTGGTTTGTTTGAGGATCTTCTTTCTGCGTCGATGTGACGCTACAACATTCACTGATCTAGGCATTGTTGCACTATTTTCGGAATATGAGCGGTTGCAGACCTATGCAACACTTTTGGCTCGAGTACTCCTAGGGTTAATAAATAAATGGGAACTGGTAAAAGTCAATCTTTTGACGCGGTCACTACTTCACCAACAAGAGCACCTTCATCCGACGTTCGTCAGCATGGTGCACCAAGCCGCTCTTGGTGAGGTTACGCTTACGCTTGTTCGTCTTCTTTGTCAAGATATGACTCTTGTACGCATGCTTGCGCTTCAACATTCCCGAACCTGTGAGCGCCAGACGCTTCATCGCGCCACGGTTCGATTTCATCTTTGGCATCCTAACAACTATATTTATACGATAAAACAACTCGTTTGTAACAACCTCCAGCAAAGCCGCCCCACCACACACAACTTCTAGTCTAGAGGGGGCTAGACCTACGCTTACTCGTCATCCTCTTCGCTTCCCTCGTCTGCTATAACCTCTGGTGCAGACTTCCGGCTAGCTGGCTTTTCAGCTCCCTTCTTCTCAGTCGCTTTTTTCTTTGCGTTCTTGGCTGGGGCAAGCACCATCACCATATGCTTTTCGTTGAGCTGTGGCAACTGCTCTACCTTAGCATACTCCTCTAGGTCTTTCGCAAAACGGAGGAGAAGCTCCTCGCCAATATCCTTGAAGAGAATCGAACGCTTCATAAAGCGGAGGTCTGCCTTGACCTTAGCGCCGTCCTCCAAAAAACGAATCGCGTGCCTGAGTTTAAGCTGGTAGTCATTTTCCCCCATGTTTGGCGTAAAACGCAACTCCTTCATCTCGATCTTTGTTGCGCTCTTACGCATCTCCTTCTGCTTACGACGCTGCTCGTAAAGGAACTTCTGGTAATCGACAACACGGCAGACTGGGGGCTCTGAGTTCTCGACAATCATCACGAGGTCGAGCTCCTGATCGCGGGCTATGCGCAATGCCTCGTCTGTAGAGACTACGCGTGCCTCCCCGATATTATCACCCACGATTCGCACCTGTCGCACGCGGATATCTCCGTTAATGCGATGTTGTGGCGCACGATCCGAACGGAAGTCATTCCGTTCGCCGCGCTCGGGTCTGGGTGGACGCGGGGGACGAGGTCCGTGAAAGAATCTATTGTCAGCTATTGTAGTACCCTCCCAATAAGGTTAAGAATAGTTTTGTTCCTATTTTTTGACGTCAAAAGAACGGGCGAGCTCCGCATCAAGGTGTGCCGCAAAGGCTTCGAGCGACATACTTCCCAAATCAACACCTCCGCGCGCCCTAACCGAGACCGTTTGCTCGGTAGACTCTTTTTCCCCAATCACCACACTATAGGGGATGCGCTGCAACTCAGCGTCTCGGATCTTCTTACCGATCTTCTCGCTTCGTTCGTCATAAAAGACACGATATTTCTTCGACTTCAGAAGTGTAGCCACCTCCTGTGCAAAGCTAGCAAACTTGTCGCTAATCGGGAGCACTGCCACTTGGTCGGGTGCAAGCCAAAGCGGGAAGCGTCCTCCCGTATGCTCGATCAATACCGCCACGAAACGCTCCATAGAGCCCAAAGGCGCACGGTGGATCATCACCGGACGGTAACGCTGGTCATCAGCCCCAATATACTCTAAGTCAAAGCGCTCTGGCAAATTATAGTCTACCTGCACCGTCCCTAACTGCCAACGACGCCCGATGGCATCTTTGACCATAAAATCGAGCTTCGGTCCGTAAAAAGCTGCTTCGCCATACTCGGTACGAGTCGGTAGCCCTTTCTCAGCCGCCGCCTCGATAATCGCACGCTCTGCCTTTTCCCAGTTCTCATCGGAGCCGATATACTTAGAGCGATCGACTTGGTCGCGCAACGAGATCTGCGCCTCATAGTTTTCAAACTCGAGCACCCCAAAGATGTAGAGGATGATATCGATCACCTTCAAAAACTCCTCTTTGAGCTGATCTGGGCGACAGAAGATGTGGGCATCGTCTTGTGTAAAACCTCTCACACGCGTCAACCCATGCAATTCGCCAGACTGCTCGTAACGATAAACTGTCCCGAACTCGGCAAGACGGAGCGGCAAGTCGCGATAAGAGCGCGGCGAGGATCGATAGATTTCGCAGTGGTGTGGACAGTTCATCGGCTTCAGCAAGAAGATCTCGCCTTCTTGTGGCGTCTCTATCGGTCGGAAGCTATCTGCGCCATACTTAGCCCAGTGCCCAGAGGTCTCATAAAGCGCCTTTTGCCCAATATGAGGGGTGATTACGGGGAGGTAACCATACTCCTTTTGCACCTCGCGCAAAAAGTTCTCAAGGCGCTCGCGTAACTGTGCCCCCCGCGGCAACCAGAGCGGCAACCCTTGCCCGACACGTTGTGAGAAGGTGAAGAGCCCTAACTCTTTACCAATCTTGCGGTGGTCTCGCTTCTTCGCCTCTTCGAGCATCGCGAGATACTCGGTCAGGAGGCTCTCTTTTGGGAAGGTAATCCCATAAATACGCGTGAGCTGCTTGTTGTGCTCATCGCCGCGCCAATAAGCTCCGGCAAGACTGAGCAGCTTTATCGCCTTGATATACCCTGTGTCAGGGACGTGGGGACCGCGACAGAGGTCGGTAAACTTCCCTTGTGAGTAGAAGGAGATCGTCCCATCCTCGAGCCCCTCAATGAGCTCTAGCTTATAGGGGTCACCCTTTTTCTGATACTCGTCGAGCGCCTCCTGTTTGGAGATATCGCGCCTTACAATAGGTTCTTTCTGCTTGGCAAAATAACGCATACGCTCCTCGATTCGCGCGAGGTCTTCGTCGGTCAACTTATAATCGCCAAAGTCGATGTCGTAATAGAAGCCGTTTTCGATGCTCGGCCCGATACCGAGACGCACACCTGGGAACAAATCTTCCACCGCTTCGGCCATCAGGTGTGCCGAGGAGTGCCAATAGGCATGCTTTCCTTCGGCGTCGTCCCACGTATTGATTTTTACGGTTGCGTCATGGTCTATGGGGCGCGTCAAATCCCAAACGACTCCGTCGACAGTTATAGAGAGCGCCTCTTTCGCCAATTTCTGCGAAATGCCCTCTGCTATCTTAAGCCCTGTCACAGGGGCTTCAAACTCGCGTACCCCGCCGTCGGGGAATGAAATCCGAACCATTACACACTCGTAGTTTTGTGCGCCAAAGGTACAATAATTTTACTCAATAGGCGTACTATTTTCTCTGTTTTTGATATAAAAAAAAGCGTACATCACTATGGTGGATATACGCAAGCCCCCTCGCCGCGCGAGTCTGGGGATTATTCCCCCTCCCTCTCGGGACTAATATTCCTCTTCGTCGAAGAAAAAGTCGTCCTTGGTCGGATAGTCTGGCCAGATATCCTCGATCGTTTCATAGATAAACCCGTCCGAATCAAGCTCGTTAAGGTTTTCAATGACTTCCAACGGTGCGCCCGATCGGATGGCGTAATCAATCAACTCTTCCTTGGTGGCGGGCCAAGGAGCATCTTCTAACTTCGATGCCAACTCCAGTGTCCAATACATAACCTTTGGGGGTTAGAAACCTAATATTTACAAACGACTGCCTAGACAGTTAACTACTGATGCCTACAAAAGGTTACACTCCCGCCTTGTGAGATTGTGCAAGCGTGGGGTGTTCGTTGACCTTATCTGACTCGATTTTTCCGTCTCTTAACCTCACAATGCGACGCGCATGCTTGGCGATATCCTCCTCGTGTGTGACGACGATGATCGTATTCCCCTGTGCATAAATATCTTCGAAAAGATGCATAATGTCGATCGAAGTCTTCGTATCGAGGTTACCCGTCGGTTCGTCAGCTAAGATAATCGCCGGATTGTTGACCAAGGCACGCGCCACGGCAACACGTTGTCGCTGCCCCCCCGACATTTCGTTAGGCTTGTGATCCATGCGGTCTCCCAAAGAGACACTTTCGAGCGCCTGACGCCCTCGTTCCATTCGCTCGTTTCGCCCCACACCCGCATACACGAGTGGCAAAACCACGTTCTCAAGCGCCGTATAACGAGGCAAAAGATTGAAAGTCTGAAATACGAAACCGATCTCTGCATTCCGCACGTCGGCGAGGGCATCATCCTCCATCTCGCTCACGTCAGTCCCGTTGAGCACATAGCGCCCAGACGAGGGGGTATCCAAGCAACCAAGGATGTTCATAAGGGTAGACTTTCCCGAGCCGGAGGGACCCATGATCGCCACATACTCATTTTTGCGAATGGAAAGCGACACCCCTGCGAGCGCATGCACCTCAACGCTCCCCACTTGGTAAACCTTTCGGATGTCGTCTATATCTATTATCTCGCGTTCCACGGCTCTCAAGTTTTGCGCAAAGGTATACAATTTTATGTCACAGAGACCCCCACACTCCTCGTTCGGCAAAGAGACGCACCGCCGACACGATGGGCTATTCGTTAGAGAACTGCACGAGCATATCTCGATAGGCAGAGAAGATCTTGGCTTTGGAGACAAAACCGATGTAACGCCCGTCGTGCACCACAGGCAAATTCCACGCCCCCGAGTCTTCAAACTTATCCATCACCCCACTCATGTTTTCCTCTAAGTCAACGACCGCAGGGGGTAATGACATAAAGTCGCGCACGAAGTGGTCGTCGTACTTATCAGCCTCAAACATAATAGAGCGGATGTCGTCGAGGAGCAAAATCCCCAGTAACTCGCCATCGGGGCTTGTAACGGGAAAGATATTTCGGCGTGAATGGGCCACAGCTTTGACCAACTCGCCGAGCGAATCGTCTGGGTGCACAGGGATAAGGTCTGTCTCGATCACATTGCGGAGCGAAAGCATCGTGAGCACCGCCTTGTCTTTGTGATGGGTAATCAGATCTCCCTGCGCCGCAAGGCGTTGGGTATAAATCGAGTGTTTATCAAAATAAGAGCTTGTGATATAGGCGACCGTCGCCGTGATCATCAGCGGCAGAAGAAGGGCATACCCCCCCGTGAGCTCGGCAATAAGGAAAATCCCCAGCAGCGGCGCATGCATCACCCCCGCCATCGCGCCTGACATTCCCACAAGGACAAAGTTCGCTTCGCCAAGACCCGCGTTTATCCCTTGGTTAAGACAAGAGCAGAGGAAAAAGCCTGCGACACCGCCCACAAACAGGGTCGGTGCAAACGAGCCCCCCACTCCCCCACCGCCGGTGGTCGCCGCCATAGCGATAACCTTGAGCGCCAAGAGCCCGAGTAGGAAAAAGAGCACAATCCACCGGTTATCTGCCCAAGCCGCGAGTGGCGAATTGTGTAAAAGCGTCGCCGCGTTGCCCTCAAAAAGCGCCTGCACCGACTCATAACCTTCGCCATAAAGTGGCGGAAAGAAGAAAATGAGCACCCCAAGCAAGAGTGCCCCTAGGAGAATCTTTTGGTAAGGGTGTGTCTTCATGCGCCCAAACCACGACTCCATGCGTATAGCTATGCGCGTAAAGTAAACCG
>CALHZE010000069.1 GCA_938040915.1 uncultured Bacteroidia bacterium
CTTTATATGACCTTCCTCTTCTTGAGTATCTTCCTCGGGGTCGTGGGGACGTTCTGGTATCGGGCACAACAACGTCGTTCGCAAATCGGGCTACGCATCTCGATGGGGGCTACGCCGCGTCAGGTGTTAGGGCTTTATCTGTCGGAGGGGGTGTTGCTGCTGTTATCTACGTTGCCTTTTACAGTGGTGGGCTATGGGGTGTTGTCTTCTTACGGCATCTTGTCTGATGTGGCGGTGCATTTTATTTCCCGCGCACCGTTGGCTTTTTTACTGGCTTACGGGGTTTTAGCACTCTTGATACTGCTGGCTATTTGGATACCGACGCGTCTTGTGGTGCGCGTGTCTCCGTCGCAATCGATGCGCGATGAGTAGGGTGTGGGTGCGTGGTAGTAACCCGATTTGAGAAAAAAGATCTACTTTTGTGGCGTCGCAGTGGCGACGGGCCCTTAGCTCAGTTGGTTAGAGCACCTGACTCATAATCAGGGAGTCGTTGGTTCAAGCCCAACAGGGCCCACCGGACAACGGATGGCGAGTAGCAACCTCGGGGGTGCGGCTCGCCTTTTTTCGTTATCTTTGCAAGGAAACACTAAAGTGCTTAACCAAGCCACAAGGCATGGACGTTGTACTCGAATATTTGCGCGGCGCACCAATCGTATCGCTCTTTATCATTATTGCTCTGGGGTTTATCTTGGGCAATATCAAGATAAAGGGCTTTTCTTTTGATGTGTCGGCGGTGATTTTTGCTGCCCTCCTTGCCGGTCACTTCGGCATCAGTATCCCCCCAGCGATTCAGACCATGGGGCTCGTGCTTTTCATCTTTACCGTGGGGATTCAGGCGGGTCCCGGCTTCTTTGACTCCTTCCGGCAACACGGGCGAAAGTATGTCTTAGCAGCTGCGCTCCTCGTGGTCTTTGCCTTGGTGACGGCGATCGTGATCAAGTACACCATGGGAATACCAAGCGACATGCTCGCGGGTATCCTTTGTGGGGCGCTTACCTCGACCCCAGGTCTCTCGGTGGCTATCGAGTCAACCAATTCGCACCTCGCTAGTATCGGTTACGGGATAGCCTACCCCCTCGGGGTGCTGGGGGTGATCGTCTTTGTCAAGCTGATGCCGCGCTTTTTGAGGGCAAACCTCGCGAAGGAGTACGAAAAAATCAAGGAGAGCGCTAAGGAGCAGCACCCGCCGATCGTGGTGCGAACCTATTGCGTAGCGAATGCGCCACTCTTTGGAAAACCAATGGGGGAGGTGGGCTTCCGAACCATGACGGGAGCTACGGTCAGTCGTATCAAGAAGGGGGGGGCGATTGTCCTCCCTACGAAAAACACCGTTTTAGACGAGGGCGATTTACTGGTTGCCGTCGGAACGGAGGAGGCGCAGAAGAAGGTCGAGCTCCTCATCGGGCCGCAAGCACCCCGCTTTGAGATGGTCAACGAGGAGTATGTGATAGAGACCCTCCTCGTTACGAACAAGGATGTGGTGAATGAGACGCTCGCTAAAATTCAGGTCGAGGCTGGGTGTCGTTTTGTGGTGACGCGGGTGCGTCGTAGCGGGATTGATATTTCCTCTTCGCCCAGTCTTCTCCTCAAGTTTGGAGATAAGGTGACGATAGCGGCGTACCGGAGTGACCTCCCGCGTATCACGCAACTCCTCGGCAATAATGCGCGTGTCTTGTCTGATACCGATTTTTTCCCTATCGCGCTGGGGGTCGTGCTCGGGGTGTTGTCGGGGAAGATCGAGATCTCTTTGGGGGGCTCTATGCCACTGAGTCTTGGGCTTACGGGGGGCGTGCTCATTATGGCCATCTTGTTGAGTAGTGCGGGCAAGACGGGACCGATCTTGTGGACGATGACGAGCTCGTCAAACAACCTTTTGCGCCACTTGGGGCTACTGCTCTTCCTTGCAGGCGTGGGAACGAGCGCTGGGCACAGCCTTGTGGACACGATCGTGAGTTCTGGGGTGTCGCTCCTTTTTATTGGGGCTGTCTTGACCATCTTGCCTATGCTCCTGACCATGCTCTTTTGCCACTTCGTACAGAAACTCAATATCTTCGAACTCTTTGGGGTGCTTACGGGTGGGATGACGAGCACACCCGGTTTGGCGGCGTGTGAATCGATGGCATTTGACGAAACGCCGAGCACCGTCTATGCGACGGTCTACCCTGTGGCGATGGTGGCGCTCTTACTCTCGGTAAAATTGTTGGCTTTCCTTTAATCTCTTAGCATAAAGAACGTTATGGCAGTAGATGCTTCTTCTAAGCTCCGCGTGTTAGTCTTGGGGTCTGGGGGGCGCGAACATGCGCTTGCTTGGAAATTGGCACAAAGTCCCCGCCTAGAGGCGTTGTATGCCATGCCGGGCAACCCTGGGTTCGTGTCGGTGGGCGCGACCCTCGTAGAGGGGAACGTGATGGATTTTGAGGCGGTCAAGCAAGCTGTCTTGAAAGAAAAGATCGACCTTGTCGTGGTAGGGGCAGAAGCGCCCCTGTGTGCAGGGATAGTCGACTATTTCCAGAACGAGCCGGAACTAAAGGCGGTGAGCATCTTTGGCCCTACGAAAGCGTGTGCCACGCTCGAGTCTAGCAAGGCTTTTGCGAAGGAGTTTATGAGGGAACATGGCATCCCGACAGCGCAGTCGGTGGCTTTTACGGAAGAGGATCAGCAGTATGGGCTCGATTTCCTCGTGCTCTTACCGCCCCCTTATGTGATCAAGGCTGACGGGTTGGCCGCAGGGAAGGGAGTGTGCATAGAGCCGAGTCTTGGGCAGGCGTTTGCCGCCATCAGAGAATGTTTTGAGGGAAAGTTTGGCGAGGCCGGAAAAACGGTCGTGGTTGAGGAGTTTCTCTCGGGGATCGAATTCTCGTTTTTTGCGATTTGCGACGGCAAAAACTATGAGGTGCTCCCCGTTGCCAAAGATTATAAACGCGCCCTTGACGACGATGAGGGGCTCAATACGGGGGGAATGGGGGCGGTTACACCGTTGCCAT
>CALHZE010000070.1 GCA_938040915.1 uncultured Bacteroidia bacterium
ATACCGAGTCGCTCGGGGTGGTAATTAAGCTCTGTATAGACAAACGAGGTACGTTGAAGAATCAAGTCTTCCTTACCACGGATCGGGTGGAACTCAACTTCGAGATGCCGTTGAGCGAGATCGTCTTTGACTTCTATGATAAGCTCAAGTCTATTTCCAAGGGCTATGCGTCGTTTGATTACCACCTTATTGGCTTCCAAGAAGCGACCCTCGTTCGTTTGGATGTTTTGTTAAATGGCGAAAAGGTGGATGCGCTCTCCTCTCTAATTCACCGCGATTATGCGTATGACTTTGGGCGTCGGATGTGTGAAAAGCTCAAGGAACTTATCCCACGCCAGCAGTTCGACGTTGCGATACAGGCGGCGATCGGTGCTAAGATTATCGCAAGAGAGACGGTAAAGGCTGTACGTAAGGATGTGACGGCTAAGTGTTACGGTGGCGATATTACACGTAAGCGAAAGCTCTTGGAAAAGCAAAAGAAGGGAAAGAAACGGATGAGACAGGTCGGGAACGTCGAAGTTCCACAAGAAGCATTCCTTGCTGTCCTTAAGATGGATTAGAGGTTAGTCATGAACTCTCTGAAGCGACTATTTACGCGGTGTCTTTTCTCTATGCATGAGGCGCGGGTTTATCAGCGTGGCATTGCACGCCGTTATGCAGATCAAGCAGAGCGCTGGGCAGAACATTTACACCGTTCGCAAGTCGTCGTGCAAGAGTTCGTCAACAGACACCCCCCACGGGTACTCTACATCTTGGGCTCTGGCTGGTTGCTCGATTTACCGATAGACTTCCTTCTTCAGAACGTCCCTGAGCTACACTTCCTAGATATTGCTCACCCACGCTCAATCTACTCCCGTTACAAGAAGAATCCAGCTGTACACTTTGAGACAGTGGACGTTACGGGTGGGCTCATAGACTTACTTCGGAATACGCCGCGTGAGGGGTTTCAAACACAGCTCTTACTAGATAATATCCGTACACTAACCCCGCCTGATATCTACAATCAACGTAGCTCGGCGGTGATCTCCCTTAACCTTTTGAGTCAACTCGCTTACCCACTCTTAAGCGAATCGAATGCGGCTCTCCTAGGCGATGAGTTGGATAAGGCGTGTGCCTTGATTCAGCAGCAACACATTGATTGGCTACGTAGGTTTAAACACTCTCTCCTTATCTTTGACTTTGAGGAGGTGCGTAATATGCCGCGCTATGCCTCGCCAGAGCTAATTCCTACCGTCTACACCGCCTTTCCCTCCCTCTCTTACAAGCAGGAGTGGATTTGGCTCTTTGATTGTAATGGCTCTTATATCCCTAACATGACCACCCACTTGCGTGTGGCGGCTGGAGAGCTTTAGTCCCCACCCATCCCTTGCGGCGAGAATGAGAAAGCCCCCGATATTGCCTGAGCAGTATCGGGGGCTTTGCTTTTGTCTGTATTGGAAGGTCTCTTAGAGAGGATGAGGAATAGCTACCTTAGGCTCGGGAAGAGTTGCAACGCTGCCGCTGTCGTGCACGCTGCGATGGTCTCTACCGGTTCGCCTCGCACGACCGATAAACGCTCCCCAATTAAGGGGATGTAATACGGCGCATTCCGCTTACCACGGTAGGGGACAGGGGTTAAATAGGGCGAGTCGGTCTCCACGACGGTTCGAGTAAGGTCGAGTGCCTGCAAGACCTCTTCCCTAAGTCCGTTTTTGAAAGTTGCAAGACCTCCAATTCCTACCATTAAA
>CALHZE010000071.1 GCA_938040915.1 uncultured Bacteroidia bacterium
CTGGGTGGGATCAAACTTTAACGTATAACCCATGTCTGCCGCAAGGCGCTCCCTTTCTTGGTTGTAAAAGGCGACCATGCGCTCGGTTGTGGCATGTAACTCGCGAGAGCTAAAGTTGTATAGAAAAGCATCTTTAGCAGTTGCTACTCCTAGAGAGTTTACAACAAACACACTCTCTGTCTGCTTATCGAACTTCTTTTGTGGGGCGAGAGGGGGGAGCGTACCGAAGAGGTCGCCTCGCTGATTGATCCAGTCGTGCTTTGCGTTAGGTGTGATCTGTGTCCACGCTAGGTTCGCGTAGCTCTTTGCCTTCTGAATGGCGGTGAGCTTCTGTTCGCGGCTCAGATAGTCGCCGATGTCGTGGTAGTAGATCTCGCCCTTGGGGAGGCGTCGCGCGTCGGGGTAGCGCGCTAAAATAGTAATTGCGATGGGGGTTCGGCTGCCAAGATCAAAGATCCCGTCCCCCTCACGTTTGCGCAATTCCCCTTGGGTGCGTGCATTGCCACGGAGGTTGTAGACATAGATCTTATCAAACTCCCCCTGTAGGGATGCGCGGAAGCCGTCTAGCGAATTGCCGTCCAGCCACGCGCCGTTTGATATAAAGGCAATGACACCGCCCCGCTCGTCCTTCGCAATACGATCCGTTGCCCAACGAAAGGCCTTGATGTAGGTATCGTAGAGGTTTTTAGTGGATGTAGCCGTCGACGCCGCTACGTAGGTTTCTTCGATGCGTTTCTCTAGGTTCGGGTAACGCTGGTTTTGGGCGTTGTCATTCGATGATTTCTGCCCCGCCGAATAGGGCGGGTTGCCTATAATGACCCGAATGGGGGTCTTGCGTTGCTTTTCTACCTCCTCTGAGTTCTCTCGGAAGAACTCGTTAATGACGAACCCCTCGTCACTTTCGCTCAGCTGAAAGGTATCTGTTAGACAGATGCCTTTGAAAGGGAGGTATTCGGTTTGGGGGCACAGCTCTTGAAAGACGCTCTCGATGTTCACATCGGCGATGTAGTAGGCGAGCAAGGTAATCTCATTTACGTGTATCTCCGAGAGGTATTTACGCTTCATATCCTCTGGGAAGATAAGCCCCGACTGTAGGAGGCGTGTGATAAAAGTCCCCGTTCCTGTGAAGGGGTCGAGGATGTGTACTCCCTCTTGCGTAAAGGAAGTACCAAACTCTTTTTTCAAAACGTCGTCTACGGAATGGAGGATGAAGTCTACGCACTCTATGGGCGTGTAGACCGTCCCCAGCTTCTCCACGGTAAGTGGGAATGCGTGTTTGAAGAACTTCTCGTAGAGGTTTTTGATAACCGTTTGCTTACCCGCGAGGTTGTCTATTTGCCCGACGTTGGTACGCACCGAGTTGTAGAATTTATTAAGTGCATCAAGGTCTTTGTCCACAGCCTCCCGCTCGAGCAACTCGACCATCCGTTGCATCGAGGAGGAAATAGAGTTGTTGCGCACGAACTGGTAGTCTGCAAAGAGGGCTTCGAAGACGGGGCGGGTGATCAGGTGCTGCGCCAACATCTCGATACATTGGTCAGCATTGATGCTTTGGTTAAGGTTCTGCCGGAGGGTTTGCACGAACAGACTGAACTCGCCCACAAGGGTAGGGTTACCACCGCTGACGAGGCGTTTGATACGCGCGATGTACTTCTTGGCAATCTCGCCCACCTCGGCAGCCCAATTCTCCCAATAGAGGCGTTCGCCACACTTCTCCACGAGCTTGGCATAGATGGCTTGGGTGGTGTTAGGAAATCGGATGTGCAGCTGGCTTGTAATGACCTGTGAT
>CALHZE010000072.1 GCA_938040915.1 uncultured Bacteroidia bacterium
CCGAGGAGGAGAAGCGCTATGCAGAGGAAAAGCATGTGGAGACGGGGCGAGGAGCGACGGAACGTAAGCCATGCACCAAGGGAGAGGAGAAAGAATAGGGTAAATAAGCCCACCACAGCCCCTACGTTGGGGGGAAACGCCAGAAGGCAATAGATAATAGCCTCTGCACCCCGTAGCGCGAGTAAAACGCCTGGTAGGAAGCAATAAAGGAGGGCGGCTAGGACGCCGATGCCAACAAGGAGGGCTAAGAAAAAACTCCGCCAGCGAAATGAGTAACGGGCAAAGTAATAGAGGAGAACGATCGGGGGGATGGAGAGCAGTGTGAGAAAATGCACCCCAAGCGAAAGCCCTAGAAGGTAAACGGTAAGGAGCAACCAGCGCGAGGCATGCGAGGGGGCGTCATGGAGCGCCTCTTCCCAACGGAGCATCGTCCAAAAGACGAGTAGCGTAAAGAGAGAGGAAAGGGCATAGACCTCGGTTTCGAGTGCCGAGTGCCAAAAGGCATCGGTAAAGGCAAAGCTAAGAGCTCCCACGACAGCTGCCACGGCGCGTAGAAGGGGAAATGGCGCTTTAAGCGCGGGAACGAGTCGCTCGGCAAGGCGGCGGATAATATCGGCGAGGAAAGCGACGGCGACTGCGCTACAGAGTGCCGAAAGGAGGTTGGTAGCAAAGGGGATATCATGCGGGGTAGGTGCAAAGAGCGACGCCAGACGTGCAAGGAGGAGGTAGAGGGGTGCGCCCGGCGGGTGACCAATCTGCAAGCGCGCAGCTGCGGCAACGAACTCGGGGCTATCCCACAGACTCACGCCGCTCTCTAGCGTCAGGAGGTAGACCCCGAAGGCAACTATCCCTGTGAGCAAGGGTGGTAAGTAGCGGCAATAGAGACCTTTGTCTTTCATCATGGCAAAGGTAGGAAAAGTAGGAGCTGTGTCAAAAAACCGAAAACCGGCGGACACGCGGGGAGGCTCTCTGGGTAGACTCATAGAGTGTCGGTGGTAATGCCTATAACCGTGGCGGTCTCCCCTATTCCCCCCACTAAAGACGAGTGATGGGCGAGAAACAAAAGAGACACCCCGCAACGAGGTGTCTCTAAATGACTCTTTCGTAGCGCACAAAGACGCTACTCGCCAAAGCTAATACCAATCCCCCGTGCCGTATTGATAAGGTCACAGCGCGGGTCAACGAGATTCGGTTGCATTACCGCCTCAATGAGAGCGACGGAGATTATGTTAGGGTGTCGGTAAGCAACCATCTCACCAAAGCGCCCTTCAAGAACCATTTCAAAGGCTTTGACGCCGAATTGGGTGGCTAGGATGCGGTCATAAGCCACGGTAATTCCTCCCCGCTGGAGGTGTCCTAAGATCGTCTCGCGCATATCTGCCTCAAAACCAATTGCCTTAAGGTCGTGCACGAGCTTATGAGCAACTCCGCCAAGGTGCACATTCTCATAACCGATTTCGTGATTCTCGTTAGAGGTGACCGTGCCGTCCTTAGGCATCGCCCCCTCAGCGATCACGATAATCGCATGCCCCTTACCACGATTAAAACGCTGATTAAGGCGTTCCTTGACCTTGTAAACGTCGTAGGGTATTTCTGGTATTAGACACACCTCCGCTCCGCCAGCAATAGCCGCATGGAGGGCAATCCAGCCCGCATTGCGCCCCATTACCTCAAGCACCAAAACACGATTGTGTGAAGCTGCGGTGGTAACGAGCTTATCCACAGCCTCGGTAGCAATCTGTACCGCTGTTTGAAAGCCGAAAGTAAAATCTGTAGACGAAAGGTCGTTGTCGATCGTCTTTGGGACACCTATGATATTCAAACCCTTTTCATAGAGGCGCTGACTGATGCGCTGCGAGCCATCGCCCCCAACGCTAATCACCGCATCAATCCCTAGGAATTGCAACTTACGAAGCATCTCATCACTCCGGTCTACAGCAATCCACGAACCGTCCGGCTGCTTCACTGGCCACGCGAAAGGTCCTCCCTTATTCGTCGTACCGATAATAGTCCCGCCACGGACATGGATGCCCGACACGGCTTGTTCGTCTAAAATCCGGATTTCGGTCGGTTCGCTCAACACTCCATCAAAGGACTGTATCCCCCCGATGACCTCCCATCCTTGCTCCTGAGAAGCACGACGCACCACGGCGCGAATCACCGCATTTAACCCCGGACAATCTCCTCCACCAGTCGCTATCAATACTCGCTTCATTACAAGACTTTTTCAAACCACGGGCACTAAGCCTTACGGTCTCAACACCTCTAAGGCTTCCTACTGTACACTTACACGCCGATACGCCGGACACGGAGCCTTCCCTGCCGTAGAGCAAGAGACGAGCAGCATAGAGGCAACAATGACGGTCAAAAGGATAACAACAGAGACCAACTGCGCTTTACGCGTTTTCATTATAACGTTAGAGTTAAATTAGAATCCCTCCCAAAACGGATACTCTGACATGAGCTACAAAAAGCACACCGATACAGGTATCCTCTACCTCTACAAAAGTACATTTTTCTAGCAACTCCCTTGACATGCAAACTTGCAAAAAAGGAGTATAGCCCCTACACAACGGGACTATACTCCTGATTGGCAAAGCCCTACCTAACGCTATTCTCTAAAAACAACCCTAAAAAGGGCGCTCTCAAAGAGCAGGACTTTTTATTTCACGCACTCTAAACCTCTCTTTTAGCGCTTCACAACCTTAAAGGTTTTGCTAGCCCCATTGGTTGAGATACGCAAGAGATAGAGACCTGCATTAAGTTCCGCGGTTTCAACCTGCGTTTCAGTACCGCGAAGCTCACCGGCACGGAGTACCACTCCCTGAACATTCAGCAACTCATAACGACCGTCGAAAGCAGCTTTCACTACCAAAACAGAAGCAAACGGATTCGGAGCTACGACTACACCCGCGAACAACGCATCTTCTACCGGAGTCGGGTCAGGCGTCGGATTCGGTGTAGGATTCGGTGTAGGATTCGGCGTCGGGTTAGGCGTCGGATCCGGAGTCGGGTTAGGCGTCGGCGAATCATTCGGTTTCAAGTTGTTCACCACATTGATAACGACGAGCCCGTCTTGATAGCCTACTGTGAGGTTAAAGACATTACCGTTCTGCTCCATATGTGCTACGCCTTCTACATCCGCAGAAAGAGTTTTGTTGGTCGAATTATTCACAGTGATCGTCACCGGAGTTCCAGCTGCCAACCCCTTGAGTGAAGCGGGATTCGAAGTAAAGCCCATCTGAGTATTATCTACGACGTTGAGCTCGTAAGTCATTGGTGTCTTGTCATACTCGATAGTAAAGGTTGCGTCGGCATTCCCCATCCGAACCACATACTCCTTGTTTTCAACCACCGTCATCAATTCGCCTCCAGTCACAGTAACCTTGTATACCGCATTCGCGGGTTCAACCACAACGACAGAAATAACATCACCTTCCAACAAGTGAGTTAAGTCGCGAGTGTTCGGGTTTTGGTTGTTGGTATCTTCGACCTTCGCAAGGAGTTTAATTTCAGGCTTACCTGCCGTAGGCGTTACTACTGTCTTAAATGTATGCATAGATTTCACATCCAAGACGCGGAAACGGACGTTTGCATTCTTAGCATCCATCGTCACTGTATACACAGTCCCTGGGGTATCCTCACTCACATCACAATTGGTCGCTTCAAAGAGGAGAGTCTGCATCACTGTCTGAGTGAGCGACGGGTCTGAATAATCAGGTATATCCACCTTGTTTTCAAATGTAACTGTAACCGTCGCCCCCTTCGCAAGTTCGGTCAAAGCCTTGGTCGCTTTTTCTGCCTCGGTAGCATTGGTCATATCATATGTATGCCCCCCAATCGTGTAGCTAGCGACCTTAACCCCAGCCGATGCTTTATCAAGCGATACGGCGAGCGAATAGGCCTTAGCCTTCGGCTTATCTCCCTTCAACTTAAAGTTCTTTGTACCCATACGTATCGAGTAGAGCTTGTTCGGTACGACGGTTGTAACCTCAGCACCCGAAGACTTGCCATCATCATCAAGCGTCAATGCGCCGTTCACAAATTCCATATCAGAAGGGGTGGTAATCTCTACGAGCGCAATCCCCCCCGGCACGATATCCGTAGGTGTCACATTGTAATTGACACTGGCGGTAATATCTACTGGGTGGTCCGGATCAGAAACATCCCTAACCTCCAAGCCGACCTTATGTGTTTCCTTTGCCGGCAACACGTTCAAACTTACCGTCTTGGTGATCTGCGGATAGGTGAACGTCGTCATGGTAATGGTAGCAAAACCTGTTGCCAAAGGCTTTACATCACCGTTTTGATATACCATAGCAATGCCATCGGGCTTGCAAGTCCACTCGACCTGTTTGCTGAGATCAGAAGTACTGATCATATCGAGGGCGATATGATAATCGGGTTCACCAAGACGGATGGAGACTTCCTGATCCCCGACCACTTGGAACTTCGTGAGCGCCGGAAGTACCACCACTTTAAACGTGGTTGCTTTCACAGCGGGGTCATAAGCCGAGGTCATACGAACCGTGTATTCCCCTTCTGCAAAACCTCTGAGATTGAGCTTAATCTTATCCTTTTCGTCATAGTTTACAGCCAAGACGAGCTTGTCAAGATTTTCCTTAGTGTCGTTCTCAAGGTTGAGCGCTGGTACTCGCTGGTAAGACTTCAACTCAGAGTCTTTCAACTGCACTGGGAGTGCATACTCTTCTCCTTGACGGAGGTAAACCACACTCATATCAGGCGTGAAACCGATGTTGTTAAGCTTGTCTTCAATCGCCTTAAACTTAAAGGAAATCGTCTGAGCGGCATACTCGCCTTCGCGACGAAGTACCTTAACAAAGATCTCTCCCTCAACCTCTTCTTGGGGCGTAAGGGTTACCTTGATATTGCTGCCGTCAATCGCGGCTGCAAGTGTGATGTTCTTTTTCTCGTCTTCCTTGTTAAAGTTGCTCGTGACCTCATATTTGAAATCATCCTCGCCAATGACCTTCTTAATCTTACCAAATGTTTCACAGATGAAATCAGTAGCCTTTCCCTTATAAATATAGAAAGCAGGGTCTTTGAAACGGATCATCGTAAGATCGGGCTCGTCTACCTTCTCTGCCTTGTCTTTGCTGATAGTCCACTTCTTAACGCCTTCGAGCGTCTTATGCGCCTCAATCGCTTCCTTCTTATACTCAAGATCGTTCTTTACCGACAACTGGAAGTCTGTGCAAAGATCAGCCTGCGCGGCCCATGCGATAAGCGAACTCGTGTAGTTTTCCGAACTCAAGGCCGTTTCACTAAGATCCAACGCACGTGCACGACGCAATTCCCAAGCCCCAAGTTCTTGATTAAACGCCTTAGCGCCTTGGAAAGCATTCGCAAACGAAGTTACATGCGCCACCTTCCACGTAGCCAAGGGCTGATTATACTTCTCACAACCCGAGAACATTTCGCTCATATTTTGAAGCTTCTCGGTATTCCACGTCGGGAGAGGTTGATTAAACTTTTTGCAACCTTTGAACATCGCCTGCATGTTGCGTGCAGAGGTCGTCACCCAACCAATCATCGGTTTGTTGTACTCTTCGCAATCTTCAAACATGCTTCCGAAGTCTTCCACCGATGCTACCGCCCAGCTATTGAGCAATTGGTTAAAGTTCTTGCAACCCTTAAACATGCTGTTCATGTTCTTCACCAAAGAGACATTCCACTTGTTGAGAGGGCTGTTAAAGATATCACAACCATCAAACATGTGGCTCATGTCCTTTACAGAGCTCATATCCCAAGCCGAAAGGTCACTGTTAAAGCTCTTGCAGCCCTTAAACATAAAGCTACAATCTTCTACCCCCTTCATATTCGGGACTCCCGCATGCTTAGAGAAGGAGACGGTAGCACCATCAAACGCATGGTTCATCGTCTTCCATGCCACATCCCCCCACTGTTCCACAGAGAAGGGCATACCGAGTTCCTTCCCTTTAATCGCAACGACCCCCTTAGCTTCGACAATAACCTCGTAAACCTGCCCCGAAGTAACATTAAAGGTATACATTTCGCCCGCGTCGGTCGCGGTAACACCGTCCTTTACAGCGAGCTCCTCGGTTGCCTTAGCGACATTCCGATAAGAGATCTTCATATTGCGCCCCAACACCGGCACTTTAACCGATCCTCCAGACGTTGCAATAACACGAAGGATCAAAGGCTTAGCCGTAGGCACAGCCGCAACATCAGTATAGTCACCGCGAATCTTCCACTTCTTAGCCTCGAGTGCCTTACGAGCCGTAAGCGCTACATCAGAATAATAGAGCCCCATGGCATCCAAGACGACATTCTCAATCCCCATAACGTTCCACGACATGAGGGCACGGCTATAGTTATCGCCAGAGATCCCGCTGTTGCCGATGCCAATCTTCTTCACACTCTTAAGCTTCCAAATCCCAAGGTTGTAGTTGAAGGACGTAGCACCATTAAACATATTCTCCATATCAGAGACATTCTGCACGCGATCTGCCCATGCGTCAAGGGTTGAGGCAAACGATGTCGCGTTCATAAACATGCCGCTCATATCGCTCACCGCTTGCACATTCCAACCAGAGATGTCTTGTGCGAAAGCCTTCGCATTTTTAAAGGTGTTACGCATATTACGGATGTTCTTGACATCCCACCCAGTAATGTCTCCATTGAAGCTTTCGCAATCTTGGAATGTCCCTTCCAAACTCCAGCACTCTTTAAGGTCGGGATCGCCTGCACCAGCGCTAATCGCTGAAAGATCAGAACCGGTAAACGCATACTCCAGCGTCTTCCATTTCACATCACCCCAACTCACAATGTCCTTGACATTCTTGCTGTCTGGGTTTGCCGCAAAACCATAAATATCATCACCGTTAATGGTGATGAGGTGCTCACCCGAACTCTTAAACAGAATCTTCTGACCGAAGGAGTAGATTAACGCCTTCCCGTCCTCGATATCAGTGGACTGCACCTCCATCGGGTACTTCTTGGGGACAATCCCAAGGCTGACGTTCTTCCCATCGACCTTCATTTGGAAATTTCCCGCCCAGCCCAACTGTGCTATCAAAAGCAACAACACAGTGCATAGTATCTGGCTTTTTCTTCGCATGACCGTCTTTATAGTTTATATATTGAACACGCGAAGTTAGTAAATAATTGACAAACGATGCAAACCATGTTCTCTATACATTTTCCGTGGTGCGTAACTCATTGGTTCTTCACGACTTTGCTTTTTTCCTCTAATCGCAAGCCAATAAAAAAGGCGGGCACTGAGCCACTGACTCAATGCCCGCCGAAGACCAACGGCTCTACGCCTACTTATTGATTTTGGTGTCTGCTATAGCCAAAATCTTCGCCTCACGTTCCTCTGCCAACTTACAGAGTTTCTCACCCAAGGCCAAGAACTCCGCCACACGCGCCTTATCCTCGAGTCCCGCTGCGTTGATCCGGACATTCAGGAATGCTCCTCTCACTCCGGCACGAGCTGCCAAAGCCCCCACCGCAGCATCCGTAACCGAGTTCGGATTCCCAATCTCTGCCATAGCCTCTGCCACTTCCATCGAGTCATAACAGAGTTGCATCACACGTGCAGGCACCTCGGTCGCATAAAGCGTTGCTGCTTGGATGGCCTCCTTGCGCGCCGCCTTTTCCGCGTCACTACCCTTAGGCATACCCAACGCATCCATAATCTTGTTAAAGGCATTCGTGTCTTCATCGATCAGGTGCACGAGTTGCTCTTGGTAATGCTTACCCTTGTCTGCCCAATCAGAGAACTCCTTCCAACGTTCGTCCCAACCCGGTTTGTGAGCCGAAAGGTTAGCAACCATCGTTCCTAGCGCAACCCCCATCGCTCCCATCGTGGCAGAGATGCTACCGCCCCCTGGCGCAGGCGACTCTGATGCGGTTTCTTCGACAAAGCCCTTCACCGTCAAGTCGACAAGCTTCTTCTTCGAGTCGTCCTCCAAGATATATTCGATAATCTTCTTTTTGGGATCAAACGGATAGAGCTCGTCTAAACCCATAGACTTCACCGCGATCTTAATGATCTCTTCGTCTGAGATCCCTGTCGAGCGCTCCTGTTTTTCCAAGAAATAGCGCCCAGCATCCAACATAGCCTTAAGCGGAAGCACCCCGACCAACTCAGACCCCGTAACACGTACACCGCGCGCATCGGCCTTTTTCACACACTCTTCAAAAGCCACGTGAAGCGGCGTAATATCTATATTAGTCAGGTTGATAGATACCTGAGCAATGCCAAACTCCTCAATATACCACCCGATAGCCTTGCAAGCCTTGAGCGAACCAGGTTGCATCACCACCTTGCCATTCGCATCAAGCTTTTTCTTTCCCGTAATCGGGTTGCCTTCACGAACAGGACGCCCTTTTTCCCGGATATCAAAAGCGATCGCATTCGCGCGACGCGTCGAGGTGGTGTTCAGATTCACATTATATGCCACCAAGAAATTACGCGCCCCAACGACCGTAGCACCAGACTTCGCGTTAAACGCCGCAGGACCGAAATCAGGCTTCCATTCTTCCGAGGTCACACGCTGTGGCAAAGCCTCATACTCCCCTGCCCGACAAGCCGCCAAGTTGCGACGCTCGGGCTTAAAAGCAGCGTTCTCATAGCAATAGACCGAGATACCCAGCTCGTCGCCAATGCGTTTAGCAAGCTTACGCGCATACTCCACGGTCTCTTCCATCGTGATATTGGAGACGGGTACAAGCGGACAAACGTCCGTCGCACCAAAGCGAGGATGCGCACCGTGGTGCTTACTCATATCAATCAGCTCTGCCGCACGCTTTACAGCACGGAAAGCCGCTTCACAAACCTCGTCTGGGGTTCCCACCATGGTCACCACCGTACGGTTGGTTGCCTTACCGGGATCGACGTCGATGAGGCGAACCCCCTCTACGGTCTGAATCTCCGCGGTAATCTGATTGATAATGTTCATATCACGTCCCTCACTGAAATTCGGGACACACTCTATCAATTTCTGTACTGCCATCGTAGCGCACTAATTAAAATGATTGTACAAAATTAGTCAGAAAAATGGGACTACCGCCCTAACACAAAGAAATCCCCCTCCGGTGACCGGAGAGGGATTTGCAACATTCTATTTTTATAGACAAGAAAGCGGTCTAGAAATGAAACATCAGATAAAAGTTCCCATACCCTGTTCCCGCCAACCCTTTCTTTTCGACATTCGAACCGAAACGGAAGGTTGATCTTTCAGGCTCGCCCTCGTTCTCAATGGTCGTGTACTGCGTCCCCACCATTTTTTCCTGCTTCACAAGCGAACGCGTCCCAAATGAGCCTTGGAGCGCCAACCCTACTTCGAAACCGATGCAAGCACGTGACATAAAATAGAATTCAGCACCTGTGAAAGCCACCAAACCCATCATATGCTCCCCTGATTTCACATCACTGATCGTACGAAGCGAGTTGTTTGACACCCAACTTGCCGAAGTTGGCGCATTGTTAAACTCGTTCATCTTGTTACCATAATAGAAATACTCAGAGCTGCTATAGTAATGATAGTAAAGATCGCCGCCATAAAAACCACGCAAGCGCCCCTGACCACGGAATTGTTGGAAACCTGCACCCACCTTCCAGCTATTAGAGTAAGAGACCTTCTTATCCTCTACCTTGTCATTGGAAAGCGGGTTAAGGGTACGCGCTGCATCGTCCTTGATAAATTCGCGCTCAATCGTCTTGTTGTCCCCTGGGTTAAAACGAAGGTGAAGTCGCACAGCAGCATTATCTGCAATGAAATAACGTCCGTGAAGCGTATAATCTTGCTTACCCCAACGTAAGTCAGAAGCGTTGTTCGTGTTTCCGTTAAACATATTGCCGATGAAGTCGAGCACTGGGCTCGCCTCGATCCCTACAGCGATATCCCCAGCCTTGGCAACTTCGAGACGACTCTGACCTTCTTGTGCACTTACACTCCCCGCCACAGCGGCAAGGGCAGTGAATAAAAAAACACCCAACTTTTTCATTCCCGAATACTCCTTTCACGAATTACGGTTCAGGGAGACTATTCGATAACGAAAGTTTGCCCGTCAGATACGTACTTTACTTCGATGTGGCGTGTTTCACCCGGCGTAAGTCCAGTCAAAGTTTCCTTCTTATCGACCTTATAAATACATTTCTTGGTTTCGCCCTTGGCGGTAACCGTAAAATCATCTGCAAATGTCGAATACACGATATCATAACTGGTCATCTCGCTCTTTGCACTCACTGGGACAACCACCGTCTGATCCGTACCCGTGGCTACGACTTCACGAGTAAAGAAATCAGTATTCGAACCATAGATACCCGTGTACTTAGCCTTGAGAATGAGTTTCGTCTGCCCACTCATAGCCTCAGCCTTCGCAGTAGGCGCATCACTCTTGACTATGCCAAAACTGAAAACGACCGTAGCCGTACGCGTGTCATCAATCCTATCCTCCGAACTGATGATCTTGTCATCGTTACAAGAGGTGAAACACAAGCTACTAGCCAGCAGCGCTAGTACTGCGAAACCGTAGAACAATTTCTTCATTTCTGCTATCTGTTTTTTATTACTTGAACGCACAAAGTTAGTGTTTATTTTTAACTAGCAAGGGGGGCGAGAGATAAATTACCACACCCCCAATATCTCCGTTCTTGCCTATCTTTGTCGCAGAGAGAGAAGCCCCACCCTCCCCCAACGAGACTTCGCTATAAAACGGCACAAGAGCACAAACTCTTTTTAGACAGCATATCGTCGTGGCGCGCGGATCTGCACTCAATCGGGTAGACTGGGGCTTGGTGTTCCTCTACCTTATCTTGGTCACCCTAGGGTGGTTAAGCATTTATGCCTCTGCTTATAACGAGGCGCATCCCTCCATTTTAGACTTCTCGCAGCGCTACGGTCAACAGCTCCTCTGGATTTCCGCAGCCGTCATCCTTGCCACGGCGATTTTATTCATAGACCGCCGTTTTTTTTATGCCTTTGCTTACATCATTTATGTCACGTTGCTTTTTGTGCTTCTCCTTGTCCTTTTCATCGGAGTTGCCAAACACGGCGCACGCTCGTGGCTAGACTTCGGGTTCTTCAAGATCCAACCCTCTGAGTTCGGGAAATTTGCCACGGCGCTCGCTCTAGCGCGTTATATGGGGCGCGCTCAATTCCAACGCCACTCCCTACGCGACTGGATGCGCGTCGCTCTCATCATCGGGTTACCGGTGGGGCTAATCCTCCTACAAAACGATTTAGGCTCTGCTATCGTCTATTCCACCTTCCTACTGGTTTGTTATCGCGAGGGGATGCGCGGCGAGGTGCTCCTTTTCCTCCTTTTTGTAGCCGCGATTTTCATTTTCGAGCTTCTTTTTGACAAGCTATACATCCTGCTCGGGTTGTTGCTATTAACCCTTGTCGCCTACTACTTTCTGCAACGTCAACCGAAAGCGCTTTTGCGTCAAGTTTATGTTCGAGCATACGCTGCGTGTAG
>CALHZE010000073.1 GCA_938040915.1 uncultured Bacteroidia bacterium
CCAATCGTTACTCGATCAGATCGAGAGCAAAACAGGTGTGCGCGTCACGGAAGTCTATTTTGCTTATCGCGGCGGCGAGATTACCGCAGTAGAGTACTCTCATTCGCAGGATTGCACAGCGCTGAATAATCGGGATACCGTTATCGGAGATTCGGATCTCGCCAAGCTCAAGGAGTCGTATAAGATTTATGAGACGCGGGAAAAGCCAGAAAATATGGTATTGATTGATCATGTCATTATGCACTATTTCGTAGACGATAGGCTTGTTGACGATCACCGTGTCTTCTTGGGCGAGTATGCGAAAAAGATCTCGTGCACTTTCCTCTTATTTCTTGTACAGAAAGAGGGGTATCAGCGCCTGATGGAGTTGTTTGAGTCAAAAGGGATCACCTGTAAGGGTACTTACTTGGGCTTGCGTGCTGAGGGAAATTACGTTTATGATGATGATGGGCATCCTTATATGTTTGCCTTGGCGCATCTTGGTTATTCTCATTCGGAACTGGCTTTTTACGAAGATGGTCTTATGGTGAAGTATTTCTACTTCGCTGATGGGTGGTCGAAGGCACTGCCTACTCTCAAAAGAGAGAATTACGGTTTGTCGCCGGAGTATTTGAGAGAGAGCGTCAGGGAGGTCGATTTAAGAGAGGCAAGAGATGGGCTTCGTTTCGATCCGGGACGGTTTGTTAACGGACTCTTGCATGAGGGGGTTGGAGAATCAGATGTAGAGTTCCAGGGAGCGAGAAACCAAGGAGGAACGAGGATATCTGCTGATAAGATCGCAAAAAAACTGAACGAGATCTATTTGTCTAGCGTTATAACAACTCTTAAAAAGGAGTCTATTAACCTGAATCTCAAGAAAGAGGATGAGGGGGAGGGAATAGAGAAAATGTATCTCGCAGACTTGCTTGCAATAGGAGAAAATAAAGGCTTGTTCTTTTCTGGCGGGTTGGCGCAGATACGCGGTTTGGTGGACTGTTTTAACACGTTGAGAAGAGAAAAAGATCTCGAGGTGCTCTACAAATCGAGGTTGATTTCTTGTGTGTTAAACGCGCTGAAAGATATAGATGAGGGCGGAGAAGTGGATGTCTTAAAGGAAGCTGTAATCGAGGCGGTCAAGACAGGGAAGACGGACAATAATGAGATTCGGGAAGCGATTCGCCGAGTGAAGGATGAAGTGGATGAATGGTATCTGGAGAATAAGGAGTCTTGGGAAAGTGTCTCTTATAATGTGAATCTGAGCCCCGTCACGCGTCCGGAACTGACGTCTTGTGAAAGAGAATATGAGGATGAAGGTATTTATTCTCTACTTACCGCATTGAAAACCTTAGAGCTTATGGAACGTGAGAATGTTCCGATGTCTACTCTCGAAGAGCCTAAGCCTGTGGAAGTCGCTGCGCCGGTAACGCCAGAGAAGGAAGCAGAACAGAGTGTAGTCGAGGTGGAGGCGAAGCCTAGAAAAAAAAGGTGGTCGTTAGAGTGGATTCGCGAAAAGGTTAAGAAGAAGTCTGAGGGGAACAAATTCCTTGAAAAATTTTTTGAGGACAATACTAGTACCTATGATGAGTCTTCGCAGGAAGGTCAGTAGAAACGTCAGATTTGAATAATGTGCTGAGCTAGTAACATAAGCAATGACCAGAGATATTGCTATTGTGAAAAATACTTGTGAGATCCGGACTGAGGGGATTATCTTTGAGTTTGGGTCTTTGACTTCACTGTCCTTCTCTTCCAAATATCGTGGAGAGCAGACAGCGGTAATAGTCTCGAGGTTTCTCGAGGCGTTATCTGAAGAGACGAATCGTCGACAGTGCTTTTTGTCATTTTGTAAACAGATCAGTAATATCTTCTCTTTCTAACTTTCTAAACAGTCGTCAACAATGAGCGTTAACAAGGATATTTTGGAGAATAACGGAGTGAACACTATTGAGAGTCTTGCATCGTCGACGCCGGCCGCCATCTTACCGGCGAAAGATGAAACTAAAGATAAAAAGACTGATTTTAAGGGTGTTATCGTTTTGACGGCTATTGGTGGAGCTGGGGCGCGTGTTATCGAAGAGGCTCAAGACAATGAGCTCATTAGGACTTATGTGCCTTTACGTGTGATCAATACAGACAAGAAAGATCTTGATTCTTTTAAGAATAACCCTATGGTTACTTGTTTTGAAATTTCGGATGAGCGACTTCCTAGTGGTGCTGGTGGAGATCCCGAGCGTGGAGAGGCATGTATGCGGAAAAATTCGGATGCCATTCGTGCCGATCTTGAAAATTTGAAAAAGGGAGGAACTCAAGTTCTTTTTGTCACCGCGGGCTTAGGAGGTGGTACAGGTACGGGAGGTCTTGCTCCTTTTTTGGAGATCGCGCGCAGTGTTAAGTTCAATGCTGTTTTAGCCCTCCTTACAATGCCATCTTTGCGTATTTGTGGACCTGATATTGTAAATCAGTCTTATGACCAGTTGCTCAAAATTGAAAAACTATGTGATGGGATTATGCTTATCTCTACGGCACGAGTTTATATCAAGGCACTCATGTCTAAAGACCAAAGAAAGGGGAAGCGAGTGGGAGAAAACGAGGTCTTCGACCAAATCTATAAGAGTTTTGTGGATGTGTTAGCGACATTTATCGCGTTAGTGACAGTGCCTAGCAAAAAGGGAATTCAGACGGACTTGAGTGATCTTATTAATCCGTTTAAGTCTAGCAAAAAGGAGGATAGTGTAGACCCTGTAGCTACTCCTTCCGTTGGCGAAAAAGAACGAATAGCGAAACTCTTTTTTCTCTCGCTGGGTATAGGGGCGGGAGAAGAGCGTCTTAAGGAAGCATTTTGTAATGCTCTAGAGCTCCCTTACTTTGTGCTTGCTGGAGATATCTCTGGAATCAAAAGAGTGCATTGGCATGCCTTTTCAGAAGAAGGAGATATTGGTGATAATGAAATAAATGATTTTATGGATTTAATAAAAGATAGATCTAGAAATGAAGATCTCAATTGTCCTAGAGGAAAAAACCCAGAAGATGAAACAAACGCGTTTAAGGAAATTATATTTAAGGTCATATCTAAAAATAATGAGTTTAAGGAGGATGAGCTTGAGAAGGATAGGTTGATTCTTATGCTACTGCCCGCTGATTTTGAGTATACTCCATCCGAAGCTTTCAAGAAAGACTGGGAATGGGAAGACAATTTCGAGAAAGAGAGGCGAAAGAAGCGAAAGGAAGCTATGGAAGCAGAGGAAGCAAAGGCAGCCAAGGAAGCAAAGACGCCAGCTGTAAAGTCGAATGGCTTTATGAGAGAACTCCCTGACAATGGAGGATATGTGCATTTGTCTGTTGTCGATACGGAGGATAAAGGGGGGAAGAAGGATGCTGCTAGGTTGCGTAAGAATGTGGAACAGGAGAGTCTTCCTGCCAATACGGAGGGTAAGGATGAGGAGAAAGAAAGCCGTTCTGCGAGAAGAAGGACTGTGGTGCAGGATGAGTCGCTTAAGGGAGGCACTTTGCCTTTAGAGGAATTATATTAGACGAAGGAGAGCGAGGGGAGCATTTTTAGGTCATGATCCATATACCGAGCCTTAGCTCAAGCGAGCCACGACGTCATGCCGAGTGTGTGACGTCGTGGCTCGCTTGATTCGTTTAAGGAGCGTATAGATTGGGGGAGGAGAGCTTATGGATTCAGAAAAGGAGTTGCAGTTGATAGCCTCACATCTGCGGATAGCGCTTCGTTGTATAGAGCAACGACAGCAGCAAGTAATGACGGATAGCGAGCTCGTCGAGTTGCTCGATATGCATGTCAGTTCGGCGGCAGAGCTTTTGGCGTTGTTGCGAGGGGAGGTCGGTGAACTGCGCCAAGAGCGAGCGCCTCTCTCTCAGGAGCATCGTAAGGTAGACAGAGGAAACGGGGGTGTGGCGAAGGAGGTCGTGAAAACTACAATACCACAGAACGAAGAGAAGGGCGCTGTAGCAAAGCCGGTGGCGAGGGGAGAGAAAGAAGAGCTCGTTAATCAACAGCGAGTTACCCCCCCCCCTAGTGACCCCGTAAAATCGTCCTTCCGAGAGTTTTTGCCTCCGAAGGGGCAGGAGAATGTGCAAGCGCCACACTTTGAGAAAAGAGGGGGGGAAGAAAAAAAAGGAAATCCGTTGCCTAAACGCATGGTAGGAGGGGGCGGTGTCGTGAATGGAGAGCTTACAAGTGAAGTAAAACACTCTAAGGAGCATTCCCGAACGACTACAACCCTTGCCGATGCTTATGCACAACGTACCTCTATCGTGACCAACAACGACAATACTCATGTTGAAGAGAGTCTAGGGAGTCGACACTCGCCGTTATCGAGCATCCAAAAGGGGTTAACCTTACATGATAAGTCGCTTTTCGCCCTAGAGCTTTTTCGAGGCGATCGCGCCCTTTTCTCTAAAGTGGTCAAAGAGTTAGACACTAAAAGCTCTCTTGCTGAGGCCTTGCAAACCTTGCATCTCTATTACACCGGAGCGCCCGATTTACCCGCTCTGAAAGATTTTATCCAGATTTTGGAACGGCGTTTTTCTTAGTAGCGCTTTTGTGTGAAATGGCGGGTAAACTGTGGTTGGTACCGACCCCAATCGGGAATTTGGAGGATATAACGTTACGGGCGCTACGAGTCCTTAAGGAGGTCGAGCTTATATTGGCCGAAGACACAAGAACCTCTTCGGTCTTGTTAAAGCATTATGACATTAGCACCCCCACACGCCCCTATCATCTGAACAATGAGCATGCGGTTGTGTCGACTATTGTCACACAGTTGCAGACGGGGCGGGAATATGCGCTTATTTCAGATGCGGGGTCACCGGGAATCTCAGATCCCGGATTCCTGCTAGTAAGGGAGTGTTGGAAAAGTGGGGTCGCCGTAGAGGCCTTGCCTGGAGCAACAGCACTTATACCGGCGCTTACCTCGAGTGGGTTCCCTTGTGAACGATTCTTGTTTGAGGGGTTTCTTCCTCCCAAAAAAGGGCGTCAGAAACGCTTGCAGGCGCTTTTGCAGGAGGCGCAGACGGTAGTGCTCTATGAGTCGCCTCATCGATTGGTTCGTTTATTAGAGGAACTTGTGGAGTGGGATGTTACGAAACGAGAGATCCTGATCGCGCATGAATTAACCAAAGTCTTTGCCTCGCTCGAACGGAGAACACCAGCTGAACACCTTGCTGTTTATCAAGCTCAGGAACCGAGAGGGGAGTATGTGATTGTTATCCCTCCGTATATCCCCCCTGCATGCACAGAGTAGTGGTATATCCTAATGCGAAGCTCAACCTTGGGCTTTATGTTACTGGCAAGCGTGCGGATGGGTTTCATGATATCGAGACGCTTTTCCTGCCTGTTATGGGGTTGCGAGATACGCTAGATATTGAGCTCGGGGGGGGAAAAACTCCATTTTCTCTAGAGATTTTGGGGAATGAACAGCTTGCAGCGGAAAGCGAGCGAGATAATTTGCTTTTTAAGGCGTGGCAATTACTGCGCCCTTATGTTTTACCGCCGTTGCGCGTTCGCCTACTCAAAAAAATACCTATGGGGGCAGGTTTGGGAGGAGGCTCGGCAGATGCGTCATTTTTTCTTCGCGCATTGTCCTCTTTTTGTGAAAAAAGAGTGTCAGGCGACGAGCTTTTCCAGATGGCTCTTTCCTTAGGGAGTGATTGTCCTTTTTTTCTTCTCAATACACCGGCTATAGGACGTGGGCGTGGAGAAATATTAACTCCATTCCCTGTGCGAGAACGTCTTTCAGGGTATTATCTTGTCGTGTTAGCGCCTCGTGTACAGATTTCTACGGCGAAGGCTTTTGGTATGGTAACTCCTAAAAAGATGAATATTGCGCTGGAAGATCGGTTAGCTCTTCCGGTTTCAGATTGGGGAAGGTGGTTGGGGAATGACTTTCAACCCAGCGTGCTCTCTCAAACCCCAGAAGTGCAAGAAGCCTTGCTTTGGTTGCAGGAGCAGGGGGCGATCTATGCCTCTTTGTCGGGTTCTGGTTCGGCGGTTTTTGGTCTATTTCGTCACGAGATTGCTAGTGAGTGTCGGGTGTGTGATAGGGTCTATAAGGGCTTCCTCAATTGGATAGAGAGACCGATGGTCGCTCCTTAAGAATTTTGATTACCTTTGCGTGTGTTTTAGGTTGAGAGATTGGAGAAAGATATAGAGATATGTCGAAGAAAGCTAGAACGGACGAACAACTTAATGGGGTTGAGTCTATCGAGAGTGCGTTAACGCATACTGAGCAGTATCTGGAGAAGAATCGCAAGTGGTTTCTTTTAGGGGTTGCTGTGTTGGTTATTGTTGTGGTGGGTTATATTGCTTACTCTAATCTGTACGCGAAACCTAAGGAGTATGAGGCTCAGAAACAGGTTTATTTTGCCGAGCAACAGTTTGGTAAAGATTCGTTTAATGTCGCGTTAAACGGAGATGGTAATAACCTCGGGTTCTTGCAGATCATGGAGGACTTTTCTGGAACAAAGATTGCTAATCTGAGTCGCTTTTATGCCGGTATTTGCTATCGGGAGCTTGGTGACTTTGATAAGGCGATAGAGTACCTAGACACTTACTCGTTGGAAGATGACATGGTTGCACCGGTGGCTTTGGGAGCATTGGGGGATTGCTACGTAGAAAAAGGGAACGTTGAGAAGGGGCTCTCATTCTATTCGAAGGCGATCTCTTATACTTCGAACACACTTTCTACTCCGCTTTTCCTGTTAAGACGAGGGTTGCTATATGAAGCTAATGGTCGGAAAGCAGATGCTTTGGTAGACTATCAGACGATAAAAGATTCGTACCCCAAGAGTCCCCAAGCTCTCGATATCGATAAGTTTATTGAGCGTGTGAAGGTGCAATAGCCTTTTAGGAGTAGAGAGCGTTACCTCACTGGAGCGTTGAGGAATGAGTGAAGCGAGTGCTTTTGATACTTCGCAGCAGAAGTATATTATTCGTCCTAGTGAGAAGGTTGTGGTTTTTGAGGCGGAGTGGCACAGCGACATCGTCGGTATGATGGTGCGCGATGCCTTGGAACTCTTTTTGCAGCACAACGTGCGGCAGGTTGAGGTCGTGAAAGTCCCTGGGTGTTTTGAGCTTCCTCAAGCGGTTAGCATGTATTTTTATCCGCCTCTCAATTCTGTCTTGTCAGAGCCGCGAGCTCGGACGGATTTTAGTGCTATCTGTTTTGGTTGTGTTGTGCAGGGCGATACACCGCATTTTACCTTTATTTCTCAGGCTGTTGCACAGGGGATTGAGCAGGTTGCCTGCTCTGGCATACCATTTCCTGTCATGTTTGGGGTCTTAACTGCTAATACGAGACAGCAAGCGCTTGAGCGAGCCGATGGGACACATAGTCGCAAGGGTGTTGAGGTGGCGACAGCGCTTCTGAAAATGTTGGATTTCCGTAATCGGTACTGCCTTCCCAAGGAACAGTTATCTTAGCAGTGTGTGGTTAAACTATCTTCTAGAGAGGTCTTTGTATGATTGACGATGGCTTAGGAGATGGTTCTTTGTTTCCCATTGATACCTTTCGATTGTCGTCGGTTGAGACTCGTCTTTTTGAGGCGGTGTGTCTTGTTGCTGAGCAATTGGGACGTGAGGTGTTCCTTGTCGGAGGGTATGTTCGGGACTTGTTATTAGGGCGTCCGAATAGCGATATTGATTTTGTGACAATCGGGGCTGGAATCCAGTTTGCCAAAGCCGTTGCCTCCTCGTTGCATGTCGATAAGGTCGTTGTATTTAAGAACTTCGGAACGGCGCAATTCCGTTATGCAGGGGTTGAGGTAGAGTTTGTCGGAGCGCGTCGCGAATCATATCGTCGGGATTCTCGCAAGCCTCTTGTTGAAGATGGTACGTTAGAGGAGGATCTTTTGAGGAGGGATTTTACTATCAATGCACTTGCTTTGAATCTATCGTCAGGAAAGTCTTGGCAACTTGTTGATAGGTTTGGCGGGGTGCGCGATTTAATGGCTTGTCGGATTGTAACACCGCGTGATCCGGAAGTTACATTTGATGACGACCCGTTGCGTATGTTGCGGGCTGTTCGCTTTGCTTCTCAGTTGGGGTTCTCTATAGACGCAAAAGTTTTTGATGCGATAAAGAAGTTTGCACCACGACTTAGCATTGTTTCGCGTGAGCGGATTGTGGATGAGTTTAATAAGATTTTGCTCTCACCGAAACCTTCGGAAGGGTTATTTCTCTTAGAGCGTCTTGGTCTGTTAGCTCAATTTTTGCCGGAAATAGATGCTTTAAAAGGTGTCGAGAATTTGGAAGGGCGTGGACATAAGGACAATTTTAACCACACGCTGCAGGTTGTGGACAATATAGCCTCTGTCGGGGGAGATCTGTGGCGAAACGCAGCTGTGGTTGCGCTGGGCAGCATTGCTTCATGATGTTGGAAAAGTCCCAACGAAGCGTTTCGTGCCGAAGCATGGTTGGACGTTTTATACGCATGAGTATGTGGGGGCAAAGATGGTCTCTGCGATTTTCCGTCGTTTGCGTCTGCCTCAAAACGAGGTAATGCACCAAATAGAGTTACTTGTGCGTCTACACATGCGCCCAATCGCTTTATCTGACGATGAAGTTACTGACAGTGCTGTGCGTCGTTTGCTTTTAGATGCTGGGGATGCTATCGATCGTTTAATGCATTTATGTGAAGCTGATATCACGTCTAAGAATCCGCATAAGGTTGAACGCTTTCTGCGGAATTTTAAGAGGGTTAGGGAAAAACTACAGGATTTAGAAGAACGGGACGCGATACGTAACTTTCAGCCACCTATTTCAGGCGATCAGATAATGGAAACTTTTGGGATAGCTCCTTGCCAAGAGGTCGGTTTGATAAAGAATGCGATAAAGGAGGCTATATTAGACGGAGAGATCGCGAACAATCTACAAGAGGCAGAAATATTTATGCTGCAAAAAGGTAGAGAATTGGGGTTAGTACCTAAAAAGCGACCAGAATAGCTGTGTTTAGATAGAAATTTCTTGGATGATACGCATAACAGAGCCTTTGATTTTAGCTATAGAGTCCTCTTGTGATGATACTTCTGCGGCTGTTATTCGAGATACACGATTGTTGTCGAGTCTCATTAGTACGCAGAAGATTCACGAACAGTATGGTGGGGTGGTTCCCGAATTAGCTTCTAGAGCTCACCTTTCCAATATTGTCCCAGTGGTTTCAGAGGCTTTACGGGAAGCAAATGTTGCGTTGCGTGATGTGGATGCAATAGCGTTTACGCGTGGACCGGGGCTGATGGGAGCTTTATTAGTTGGCGTATCATTTGCGAAGTCTCTCGCTTTAGCTACAGGAGTGAAACTCTTGGAAGTGAATCATTTACAGGGGCATATATTGTCTCCTTTTATGACAACGACGACGGAAACGCGAGTGCCTCGTTTCCCATTTCTCTCTTTGCTTGTTTCAGGGGGGCATACGCAGTTAGTTTTGGTTCATAACCCTCTTCGGATGGAATTGATTGGGCAGACTATTGATGACGCGGCAGGGGAGGCTTTTGATAAGTGTGCAAAAATTATGGGGTTGCCTTATCCAGGAGGTCCTTATGTAGACCGATTGGCTAAGCAAGGGAATCCGAAGGCTTTTACTTTGAAGCGTCCTTATTTGCAAGGTTTGGATTTTAGTTTTAGTGGATTAAAGACCTCTTTTTTACAGCTTGTCGAGAACGGGGTTGCTGCAGATATCGATTTTGTTGAGAATAGAAAAGAAGATTTGTGTGCCTCGCTGCAGAGTACGATAATTGAAATATTACTTTACAAGCTAAGGAAAGCTGTTGCTCAAACAGGTGTCCGTCAAGTTGCTATTGGCGGAGGGGTCGCTGCCAATGACGGGCTAAGAGATGCAATACGGTCTTTGGGGGAAGAACTCCATATTGATGTCTTTATCCCAGAGCGTCGTTTCACGACAGATAATGCCGCAATGATCGCAATAGCGGCGTTGTTTAAGTTTAGGGCGGGGCTCTTCTCAGATTTAACTGTAAAGGCGATTCCGCGAGTCTCTGTAGAGTCTCTGTTGAATTAGAAAGGGGCGATGAAGAACATTCTTCTGAAATCGGGTGATTTACCAATCTGTTAAGAATATAATTAGAAGGGGAGTTCTTCTTTCTTTTCTATTTTACTCTGCGCATCGTTGTCTATTGGGGTACTTTCAAGAGGAAAGGGTGGTTCTTCTTCTTCAATAGCTTTTGGTGGTGTTTGGAATGAGAGTATTTGATATGATATGACCACTACTTCAGTGGCATAGCGCATTTCTTTATTTTTATCTAGATATGGGTAGGTGCGCAAGTGACCGTCTATGTATATTTTTAAGCCTTTACGACCGAATTTCTTCAGACTTCGAGCATTTCTGCCCCAAAAAGTCAACGTATGCCACTCCGCGTGCATCTTAGAACCGTTGATAGATGAAAAGTACTCGTGAGTTACGAGGCGAATCTTCAATAAAGAGCCCCCGTTCTCCAAAGTTACTAGTCTCAAGTCGATTCCTATGTATCCGATCAGTTCAACTCGATTGAGTCCCATCTGATATTGTTTCTTATGTTACCTTGCCTCCCTTCTTTCACAAAGGTAGTACATTTGTGAAAGAAAGGAGGCAAGGTATTCCTGAGCCGAGGTCATTTTACCAGGGGTTGCCGTAAACGCCCACTGTGACCCACTCGTCCTCTTTCATAAAGCGGAGCTGGACGCGGTACATCGCCGCACACGCGGTGATATACTCTAGCTCTGCTTGGGAAAACATATCCCTACTCGGGAGGCGCAATTCGCTCGTGTCGCCGCTTTCTAAGAACGCCTCCCGCATCTTTAAGAACATATACTCGATGTCGCAAGGGTTCCACTCGCCGCGTCGAAAGGTGTAAAGAGTGTCTAGGTCGGTTGTTAAGACTGTGGTGTTTGTGACGACGTCTTCTACTGCCATACAGAGCTCTTTTGCGATCTCATGGGCGTTGAACCGGCGCATCCCCTTAAAGACCCCTTCCCCAAGTCGGAAAGAGCTGTTGTTGTAGGGGGTGGATACAGGATATTTCGTTACTACAAGTGCGCAAATAGCCATCTCTATACCTTATTTTGTTGTTACTACTACTCTGCTTTGAAAAAAGAATCGGGGTCGTCGCCCTCTACTCCGTACAATTGCACCCGTACCTCGAACCCCGCCGCGGCGAGTGTGATGGTCTCTTTGACGACTGCCTTACGCCCCGCCTCGTCGTTGTCTGGGAAGAGGGTTACTGACGTTATACCGATCCGTTTCAGTTGGGCGAGGTGTGCCTCGGTGAGTGCAGTGCCCTGAAGGGCTATCGTGTTGCAGACCCCTTGCTGGTGGAGGGTCATTACGTCTGCATACCCCTCGACAATATTGAGACTCTTGCTCTTGCGTGCCCAAACGATCGCCTTGTCTAGTCCGAAGAGGAGCTCGCCCTTTTTGAAAAAGCGGCTCGCTCGTGAGGTAAGATATTTGGGGTACTCGTGTCCGT
>CALHZE010000074.1 GCA_938040915.1 uncultured Bacteroidia bacterium
GCCCAGCGCGGCATCTCCAAGGTTTTCCAGTGTCGGAAGGCGCGTAACCGCCGATCGAGCATCCAGGAGGGTTCGCCTTTGAGCTCCGAGATTCTGCGTACGATGTCCTCGTTTAACCCCTTGGGGAGGGTTTCCGTCTCAACGTTGGTGTAAAAACCATATTTATACTCGCCAGAGGTAATATCGTCTAAGATGTTTTCCTCTTGGGGTGCTACACTTTCGTCTTTCATTGATAGAGTCCCTTTTAGCGACGCACAGCCACGCGCGTGACCTCGTCGTTCTTTAGAACAAATGTAGTATAAAAATGTTCGACAGAACCCGAAGGTTGGGGGCTGCGCTAGGAGCGCGCCTTTAAGATCTCCTCATAGGCGGCTTGGATCTCCTTAAACTTTTCGGTAGCGGCGTCTATTTCCGCTTGCGATTTGTTCTGAAACCGGTCGGGATGCCAAATATTGACCAGCTTCCGATAGGCACCCTTCACCTGCGCATCACTCGCCGTGGGCTCAATCCCCAGTACCGTATAGGGGTCTTTACCCGTAAACGCCGAACGCCGCCTACCGCCCGAATACCCGTACCCGCCTTGCTGGCGATTTTCCTCCTCACGCCCCTGACCGGTATAGCTATACGAACGATTGCCGTGTAAAAAAGCGTCTACATACATCCGTTCCACGCCAAGACGCGCGGCGATTTCATAGAGTAAATAGCGTTCTTGAGAATCGACCACTCCATCTGCCTCTGCTAACCCCACCAACATATAGATGATGGTCAACCGACTCTGCCCCGTATGCTGCTGACGCAACGTCCAACACGCCTCTTCGATTGAGAGGTTTTGATGTAATATTTCCTTCAGTTCGTCGATAAGCGCAGGTACGAGCTCGGGGGGATAGAGCTTCTTCAACGCCTCACTCACATAGACTAGCTCTGTGCGCATAATGTGCCCGTCTGCCTTCATGATTGCCGCAAAAAGGATCAATAAAGGGCGCGCACTATCGACACTCCCGCCACTCTGACGATACCCCTCCGCCTTACCAGCGTCTACACGACGCCCTTTGATGGAGAAAAAGGACAAAACAAAGAACAAAAAAAGCAGTAATAGGGGTAATAGGAAAATTGTATACCTACCAAATAAGTATAAAAGCAAAAGCCCTACCACGATTAAAATGAGACAGCCGCTGTTACTACGCATTTTGATGCTCGAGTATCTCTAATAAGCGTGACAACTGTGGGTCTAGCGACGAGTCTTTTTCATTCACGATGAGGAAATTTGCCGACATATAATAGGCTAGTGCATCTGGCTGAGAGGCCACCCGCAGGAGAGCCGCCTCGCGCGTGGTCTGGTCGCGCGCCACTATCCGTGACAGACGCTCTTCTGCCGAGGCTGTCACCAACACTAACCCCTCTAAAAAATCGTGCCAACAGAGACGGGGCAATAGCGCCGACTCCATAAAGACAAAAGGGTAGGGGGATGTCACTTCTAGACTCCACGCCTGAAAATCATCAAATACCGCAGGGTGAACCACCGACTCGACATTCGCACGCAGACTCGGTAGGGTGAAAAGCCGCTGTGCTACGTACTGGCGATTATACTCTCCATTCGGCAAATAGGTCTCTTTACCTAAAATTGTAGTAAGCTTTTTTCGCAAACTTGCTGACAAGACCAAACGCTTTGCTGCCTCATCAGCGCTATAGACCGCACAACCTCGATTCGCCAGCAATCCAGCAACATAGCTCTTTCCCGATCCGATTAACCCCGTTATCCCATAGGCGACCCGAGTCTTCATGGCTTAGAAATATAGTAATCTACATACATGGGCGAAAAACGTAGTCGATGGACGTAACTCGGTAGCGTATCAATTTCTACGCGCAAGCGCGCAAGCTCCTGAGTCGTGTCTGGTGACACGCGGAAGGGTAAAACAGACGCCGTTAACGAATCGTAGTATGAAAGAGGTACTTGACACGTCACCTCGACCGAATTGGGGATCAAGCGTACCGAGTCTTTCGCTCCCTCCTCTCGCCAAAGCACGTGGATGGGCACACTGAGCACCTTCTCTGTATACTGCTCTACCCGCAGGGTTGCCAACACCGAACGTTGCTCCACCGAAATGCCTGCCGGCACGAGTAAAGTGAACTTTTGTTGATGGACGCCACTTCCTAACTCCCCGAGATCGCAATGAGTGGTCGCTATTGACTTAAGAGCTTCTATCTGTGAGTCGACCCCCATTACGGAGATACTGTCGGGCGACAAGCGGGGAGGCTCTAAGAGTATACACTGGTCTGCTAACCGATAGTCGGCAGACAAAACGACAGGCAAACGCCGTTGCACCTGCCAATCAAAGCGGTAATGTACAGAGTCGGTCACCACGTCGACCAACTCGAGATGGGCGGGTAAGTGTCGCGACAAAAGGCTCGAAAGGTCTTGTCGCACGATGGATGCGCCGTCAGGACGGATGTAAGAAAAGCTCCGCAACGAGTCTAGGTAATTGATGTGAAGAGGCGGTGTAGAAAACCACCCTCGATATTTCAAAAGACCGAAACCACCTCCTTTGACCCGATAGGTGATTTGATGGGCATCTGTCGATACTACGCGTAGCCAAAAAGGTGTATTGTCGAGCACCAACTCTCTAGATACCTCGATCGTGTACTCGTGGTTTAACTTGATGAGAAACCATACGATGGTTGATAGCACGACAAAAAGCAGGTACTGGAGTACCTGCTTCCGAGATTGCCAAAGCTTCCGTCGCGATCGCCACAAATAGGTTGGCAACGAACGAATCTTACGCCAATATGTGTTCATATCCACTATTTGACACACCTACCTTCTTGAAAGCGTGTCAAAACTCTTTCTCGCCTCCCCCTCTTATTACACATAGTGTCTACTACGTCAGTCTCTGCCAGAGCGGCGCGCTACTTTATGTCGCTACCGTCGCGGAAGACGCTGTTTTTCAAGACG
Organism: uncultured Bacteroidia bacterium; assembly: GCA_938040915.1. GTDB lineage: Bacteria > Bacteroidota > Bacteroidia > Bacteroidales > CAJPTX01 > Bacteroides_D. Next base: position 2,951 of record CALHZE010000074.1, read on the forward strand.
CGCACGGTTGTATTGTTGTCGATCTCTACGAGGATGGAGTCGTCTTTGATCTCGGCTACTTTACCGAAAATCCCCCCCGCGACAAGGACTCGGTCTCCTTTCTGTAAACTCTCTTGAAACTTCTTCAGCTCCTTTTGGCGCTTCATCTGCGGACGAATCATGAAGAAATAGAAGACCACGATAATGAGCGCGATCATCGCGATCGACATCCATGGGCTCTGTGCACCCGCCGGTGCCGCATCTAGGAGCAAAGATAAAGTGTTAAACATAAGTGTTTTTCTGTATTAAAAAGTTCCTCTTTCCTGTGATTCTACTCCCTCACTCTCCACGGTCGCGTCCTGCGCTGATGTGGGGGACGTGGGGGTTTGTTGTGCACTCTCTGTTTCGGTTTCGTTGCGTCTTGTGTTGTGGGTGATCGTTATGTGTTTTTCGATCCGCCCTTGGTTTTTGAGTTGGTTATGGATGTTGTCTAGGATACCGTTTACAAAGCTCAATTGTTCGTTTGCGCCGAACAGATTGGCAATGTCTACATACTCGCTTAGGGTAACTTGTGCGGGCACGTCGGGACAATACAAGAGCTCTGTAATTCCGAGCTCGATTAGCAAGCGGTCGGTGACCTTGATTCGGTCTAGTTCCCACCGAGATAGGTTGTTGCGAATGAGCTCTTGGTGTTCTGCCGCGTGTCGGAATGTTTGCAACAAGAGCGTCTCTGCATAGGTCAAATCATCTGCTTGGAGGGGCTTAGAGAGTAGCTTTGTCTCACGATCGGGGTATTCTTTCAAACGCATTAACCGCTCCACGAGTTGTGTCGTTGCGAGTTTGAGGTCGGTGCTGTAGGAAATGGGGGCTTGCAAAAAGAATTTTTGAAATTGCCCGCTTTCCCCCGAGCGCGTCTGCCCTCGCTCGGCTTCCTGCTGGAGCTCCTCTTGCTCGAGCTCGTTATACCACGAGTCGAAGAGCCAGGCGTAAAACTGTTGGATGAGTCGCTGAGTGCGAGCGAGTTGACTCTTACGGTCAGCGGCTGGGGTGTGGAGGTAGTTGTAATAAAAAGGGGTATGTATAAACTGCTGAAAGACCCCGATGAAGTTGGCGTTACTTACGTTTTCGCGCAGGTCTCGCACATACTCATTGTCGAGGGCGTCGCTCTGGTCTAGTGCGATAATAAGGCGATCTTCGGCAAACTGCGTCAGACGATTGATGAGCTCATAACTTGGGTAGTTCTTTGCCTTTTCATCCTCCAGATAGTAACGTGCTCGGAGGTTGAAGAGTGGAAGAAGCTCTAGGAGGAACTCTTGGAGGCGTCCGTAGTTGTCAAACGACTCGTGCAGGAGTTTGAGGACCAATTCTAACGTGAGTGGCGTGTTCCCCTCGTTGGCACTCTGTAAAACCGAGTACTGATACGCGGTCTGAAACACCTTAATGCGTATGAAACGTCGTGTCAACATCGATACTAAAATCCTCCTGCCTTTCTCACTCTAGGTAGTCAAATAACGAAACACCCGCAAAGTTATTGCTTTTTGTCAAATCGGCAATCCTACGCGGGTGGGGGAGGATGGGACGCATCACGTTGCGTCCGTACAGAGGGGACGCTCATTTATTTCAGTGTTACGCTCCCCTCGCCGATCAAGGTTTCGTCCATGAAGATTGCTATGTGATAATCGCCTGAAATAAACTTAGAGTTTACCGAGTCTCCGTAAAAGATCTGCATATCAATGTCTTGGTTCTGATAGTCTACCTCGCGATGTGCCGAACAAGGCATTACTTGTCCGCCAAACATAAACGTAGCTCCATCTTGAGCGGGGAGTAAAATGCCATCTCGGTCGGTAAGGCGGATGTATACCATCCGTTTTCCTGGCTTGGCTAATGCATTCTCTGAAAGGGTCAAGTCGGTACGCAACACCACCGTCTTGTTTGCTCGTTTCGCGAGTTTTTGTTTTTTGTTTAAGGGCACGATGGTGATGTTCCGCGCCTTGACCACCGAACCACGCATCACCGCCGTGCTCAACTCTTCGTTGGAAGAGGTTAGTTGTCTTACCTGTTGTTGTGACTCGGCATAACTTCCGCGCATTCGTGAGTTTTCTGCTATCAACTCGCGATTCGCAGTATTGAGAGAGTCTATCTCATGCACCATATTGCGCATAATCTCGCGCAACGTCCCCAGCTCGCGCTGATAAGATTTCAACTGTTGGAACGTCACCTGCTGCTTGGCTTTCAACTCGGCTACCAAATCTTCGGCACGCTTTTTTTCTGCAGCAAGACGCCCCTGCACTTCGGCAGAGGTTGATTTCAACGAGTCAAAAGCTTGTACCTGATGCTGTAATTGGTACATAATCGAGTCTTTCTCAAGAAGATACTCAGTAGCCTGTTCTTCTGCGTTAACTTGTGCTCTTCGCAAGAAATAAGCCAGTACGCCGGCAACGATGATCAAAAAGATCAGTAAGAAAAAGAGGACACTCACCACGACACTCTTCTTCCGCGTGCCCTCTCCTTGCGCTTTGAAGTTTTGTTTGACTGTCATCTTTTAATTAACAAATTCGTGTTTACGGCGAAAATAAGTCAAGACCTGCAGCCCGTGTCCCGCCGTCTGTACCTTATCAAAAATATACTCGATAAGCCCGTTCTCATCAATAAGAAAGGAGGTTCGGATGATCCCCAGCGTTGTCTTGCCCGAGCGCACCTTTTCTCCCCAAACTCCATAGGCTTGAGCCAAAACATGCTCAGGATCTGCAATAAGTGGAAAGGGTAAGGCGTGCTTGGCTGCAAACCTCTGGTGGGAGGTATCACTATTAGGACTCACGCCCAGAATCTTGAGCCCCAGCGCAGAGAATGCGCCCCACTGATCGCGAAGACTGCAAGCCTGTGAGGTGCAACCGGGTGTATTGTCGCGCGGATAAAAATAAAGCAAGAGCTTATGACCGAGAAACTGGGAACTTGAGCACGGTGTGCCATCTGAGCCATGCGTATCAAAAAGTGGGGCGGCATCCCCAACTCGTAGATGCGTCATCGGCGTCTACGGGTTAAAAATCACAATGTTTTGGGGTACGAGGGAAGGGGATTACATCGCGAATGTTGGTCATCCCCGTCACAAAAAGCATAAGACGCTCGAAACCTAACCCAAAACCACTGTGAGGCACGGAGCCAAAACGGCGCGTGTCAAGATACCACGACATCGACTCGACCGGCACTCCCATTGCTTCCATACGTGTTTGGAGTTTGTTGTAGTCTTCCTCACGCTGCGAACCGCCAATAATTTCGCCGATCATTGGGAAAAGGACGTCCATCGCTCGGACGGTCTTTCCGTCGTCGTTCATCTTCATGTAAAAGGCCTTGATCTCTGCAGGGTAATCTGTCAGAATCACGGGAGCATGGAAATGTTTTTCCACAAGATAGCGTTCGTGTTCGCTCTGCAGATCAGCGCCCCATGCCGAGATGGGGTACTCCCACTTTACATCAGCTTTGAGCAAGATATTGATAGCCTCTGTGTAGGTCAGGCGCACGAATTTTTGCTTTAAGATCGATTGGAGACGCTCGATCAACCCCTTGTCCCACATATCGTTGAGGAACTTTAGATCGTCGGCACAGTGCGTCAGGGCGTGTGATATGAGCGACTTGAGCATTTCCTCGGCAAGATCCATATTGTCTTCGATCTCATAAAAGGCCATTTCGGGCTCGATCATCCAAAACTCTGCCAAATGGCGTGGAGTGTTTGAATTTTCGGCACGGAAGGTAGGGCCAAACGTATAGACCTCCCCCAAGGCTGTAGCCCCGAGTTCCCCTTCCAACTGCCCAGAGACGGTGAGGTTGGTGCTTGTCCCGAAGAAATCAGCACTCCAATCTACGTTTCCGTCTTTGGTCAGGGGTGGGTTTCCAACCGGAAGCGTTGTAACGCGGAACATCGCCCCAGCGCCCTCTGCGTCTGAACTCGTGATGAGCGGGGTGTGGAGGTAGACAAAGCCTCGTTTGTGAAAAAAGTCATGAATGGCATAAGCCATCTCATGACGCAAGCGCAAGATCGCGCCAAACGTATTGGTGCGAGGACGTAAGTGAGCGATTTCGCGTAGGAACTCTAACGAATGCCCCTTCTTTTGAAGAGGGTAGGTTTGAGGATCGGCCGTTCCGAGGAGGGTCAGATTTTCTGCTTGCAACTCTACCCCTTGTTGTCCTCCGGGCGAGGCTACCAAGAGACCGTCGACAGAGACGCTTGCGCCCGTGGTGATGTCGCGCAATAACTCGTCTGAGCACTTTGACGGGTCTACGACGACTTGTAGTGAGGCGACACACGAGCCATCATTGATGGCAAGGAACACAACATTCTTATTTCCCCGCTTCGAGCGTACCCACCCTTTTACGGTGTGTTGTTGTCCTGCTTGGGAGGAGAAAATCTCTCGAATACGCGTACGTTGCATCTCTCTTAAGTTCCTTAATTTAACGACGTTGCTGGGGGGAGGTCTCCCTCTATTTGCCCCCCTCTATTTTTTCGACAATGGCACTCATCCCGAGGTCAAGAGCCTCGCGTAGGGTGCGTAGGTCGGTTCGATCCATGGTGTTAACCAGTCCGTCTAAGACGGTCGGTTCGAGCACGAGTGGTGTTTGCCACTGCATCTCAGAGGAATAGCTCGCATAAGGGATCACCCCTTTGCTGCGGTAAAACGTCAACTCCACCTTGACTTGTGGGCGTAGGTACTCGTCGGGTTCGAGCTCTGTGTCTAAATCGTCAGGTTTTGAGCCAAAGAGCGAGCTTTCGGGACTCGCGACCAACGCGATGTGCACCTTGAGGTACATTTTTGCGTCGCCCCAACGTTGTGCTTTCTCAATGCCCGTGTCGGGGAAGCCATAGTCGTCATAATCAAACCGACGCCCGTAGACGTTGACTGGCAAAATGAAGAGTGAGAGTCCTTTTTCCAGACGGAGCTTTAGAATCTCATAGCTCATCGCCTTTAGACGGCTATAGACTCGATCTTTTCCTTTAACGCCGCGCGGGAGGTCGGGGAAGAGCTCCTCATAAGGGGCTAGTTTTTTTCGAATCTTCGAGTCAAGAGAAAAGGAGTAACCGATGAGCACGACCTGTTTGTTTCGTAAATTCTTTGCACTCAATGGTTTTGGT
>CALHZE010000075.1 GCA_938040915.1 uncultured Bacteroidia bacterium
CCCCCCTTCCGACCGATATGGCGGGGCTCCTCGCGCTGCTCGAGTCGGGCGAGGTCGAAGCGGCGTTGTCGTAGGGGGGCGTCGCAATTTTCCCTACATTTGCCCCTAGCAATTGTGATAGCTAGTGAGGAATGAACGAACCGGAAATCCTCCAGCGGAGGGTCTATAGCGAACGCATCGCACCCTTTATGCGTACCCCCCTAGTAAAAGTCTTGGTCGGTGCACGAAGGGTGGGAAAAAGCTGTATCCTCATGCAACTCATGCAACGCATAAGAGCCGAGGAGGAGCAACCGAATATTATTTACATCAACAAGGAAGACCTTGCCTTTGCGACGCTTCGTACCTACCGAGAGCTTAACGACTATCTACTCCGTCGCCTAGAGTCTCGTCGGCGGAACTACATCTTCATCGACGAGGTGCAGGAGATCGAGGAGTTTGGACTCGCCATTCGCTCCTTAGCCCTTAACCCCCTCAACGACATCTACCTCACGGGGAGCAATTCGCATTTCTTTTCGAGCGATTTGGCGCTCGCGCTTGGGGGGCGTCATATAGCGTTTCGTGTCTATAGTCTTGCTTATAGCGAGTTCCTACAGTTTCATGGTCTTGACGATAGCGCGGAGTCTTTGGAAAAGTATACACGTTTTGGCGGGTTACCCTACCTCCGTCACCTGCCCCTAAGAGAGGATGTGGTAGAGAGTTACCTCCGCAGTGTGTATGACACTATTGTCCTTCGCGACGTGGTGGCGCGTCACCACATCCGTCATACACGCTTTTTAGAACAACTGACGCGTTATCTGGCAGACAACGTCGGGAGTCTCTTCGCTGCCAAAAATATTAGCGACTATCTTAAGAGCCAACAGGTGACGATCACGCCGGCTCTGGTGAGTGATTATGTTGAGGCGCTTGTCGCGGCTTATTTCATACATCGCCTATCGCGTTATGATATTGTGGGCAAGCGTCTCTTTGAGCGTGGCGAAAAGTTCTTCTTTGAGGATCTTGGCGTGAGGAATGCGCTTGTCGGGTATAAGCCGCAAGATAGAGCCAAACGCCTAGAAAACCTCGTCTGTAATCATCTTCTCTTTTGTGGCTATGATGTCGCGGTAGGAGCGCTTGCAACCGAAGAAGTCGATTTTGTGGCTACGCGTAACGGCGAGCGACTCTATGTCCAGGTGGCGACCGAGCTCTTGCATGCCGAAACCTTTCAAAGGGAAGTGGGTAACCTTTTGCGTATCAAAGACAATTACCCGAAACTGGTGGTTACTGCCCAAGAGAGCCATGAAAACACATATGAGGGGGTACGCCTCGTAGGTATACGCGAGTTTCTAACGCAAAGCGTGCAACCTTAACATTGCGATATTGTCGTAAAATAGACGCGTTATGTTTTACCTCACAAAACACGCAGTTCCCCCTTTTATTTCTTGCATTACCTTTGAGGCAATATTGGCAAAGGGATTTTGCCAAGCTGTCTATTGCTTGGGAATAACGAGACTTAAAATATAAGAGATGGATTCGTCTAAGCGAACGTTGAATTTAAGTGAGGTCGTTATCCGTTTTTCTGGCGACTCGGGTGACGGTATGCAGCTCACCGGAACGCTATTTTCGGATACGTCGGCTCTATTGGGAAACGGAGTGAGCACCTTCCCTGATTATCCGGCTGAAATCCGTGCTCCACAGGGCTCTATTGGTGGGGTCTCGGGTTTTCAGGTGCACATCGGGAGCGGTCCGGTGAGCACGCCCGGTGACTACTGTGACGTGCTCGTGGCTATGAACCCCGCTGCCCTCAAAGCCAATGCGAAGTGGATGAAGGTCGGGGGTACGATCCTTCTTGACACCGATACCTTTGTCCCCAAGTGGCTGGAAAAGGCGGGCTTTAAGACCGAAGACCCCATTACGGAGCTTAAGCTCAATGACTACAACGTCCTCTACTGCCCTATTACGCAGATGACCCAAGAGAGTCTCAAAGACTCGGGGTTGGACAACAAGTCGATCGTGCGTTGTAAGAACATGTTCGCGCTCGGGATGCTCTTCTTCATGTTTGACCGCCCGATGGAGCACACCGAAAAGTACTTCGAACAGAAGTTTAAGAAAAAGCCCGAGCTTATCGCTGCGAATAAGAAGGTGCTCATCGATGGTTATAACTATGCAGCTAACGTACAAGCCATTGCCAACACTTACGAAGTGCCCAAGGCCGAGGTCAAGCAGCACGGTTTGTATCGCAACATCAACGGGAACACCGCAACGGCGTGGGGCTTTATGGCAGCATCTGAGAAGTCGGGGCGTCCGCTTTTCTGTGGTTCCTACCCGATTACGCCAGCAACCGACATTTTGGTCGAACTTGCAAAGCGTAAAGATTTGGGCGTAAAGACCTTACAAGCCGAGGACGAGATTGCGGGGATCTGTACTTCCATCGGGGCAGCTTTCGCAGGAAACTTTGCAGTAACGACAACCTCTGGTCCTGGTCTTTCCCTCAAGAGCGAAGCGCTCGGTTTGGCAGTGATGACGGAGTTACCGCTCGTGATCGTCGACGTACAGCGCGGAGGTCCCTCTACGGGGTTGCCTACCAAGACCGAGCAGTCTGACCTAATGCAGGCACTTTGGGGACGTAATGGTGAGTGTCCGCTCGTGGTGGTGGCGGCTAAGAGCCCAAGTGATTGTTTTGATATGGCCTTTATGGCTAGTAAGATCGCCCTCGAACGGATGACCCCCGTGGTGCTCTTAACCGACGGCTTTATCGCCAACGGTTCGCAGCCGTGGAAGATCCCCTCTATGAAGGACTACCCAGAAATCCACCCGCCGATCGCGCAGCCTAATGAAAACGGCGAACGCTTCTTGCCCTACAAGCGCAATGAAAATTATGCTCGTTCGTGGGCATTCCCAGGTACGCTCGGGCTTTCGCACCGCATTGGGGGGTTGGAAAAGGACTCTTTGAAGGGAACGGTGTCACATGATCCGCAGAACCACCAAACGATGACTGATCTTCGTGCGAAAAAGGTGGCTACGGTACAGAACATGATCCCCGCACAGACCCTCATGGGCGATGCTACGGGTGACGTCCTCTTGATTAGCTGGGGCGGCACGTATGGGCATACTTCCAGTGCCGTAGAACAGTTGCGTGCCAAGGGAAAGAAGGTCTCCTTGTGTCACATTTCCTACATCAACCCTCTACCTGCAAATTTGGCAGATCTTTTCAAGAGCTTTAAGCAGCTCGTGGTTGCGGAATTGAATATGGGACAAATGGCCAACTATTTGCGTATGTGCCTCCCACAGTTCGAGTACACGCAATATAATAAGGTGATGGGACAACCCTTCACAGTACATGAATTGGTAGAACATATCGAATCGAAGTTGAAGTAAGGGCTCGGAGGATACGAGAATGAGTGAGTGCAAATACACAGCAAACGATTTCAAGAGCGACCAAGAGGTACGCTGGTGTCCGGGTTGTGGCGACCATGCCATCTTGGCTTCGGTACAGAAAGCGATGCCCTTGGTAGCTGAGCAGCTCGGCTATACAAAGGAGCGTTTTGTCGTGGTGTCGGGGATTGGCTGTTCGAGCCGCTTCCCCTACTACATGGATACTTTCGGTTTCCACTCCATCCACGGTCGTGCGACGGCCATCTCTACGGGGCTCAAGGTAGCGAACCCCACCATGAGCGTATGGCAGGTAACCGGGGATGGCGATGCTCTAGCCATTGGGGGAAATCACTTTATCCACGCCGTACGTCGAAATATTGATATTAACATCTTGTTGTTTAACAACGAGATCTATGGTTTGACCAAGGGGCAATATAGCCCAACTTCTAAGCTCGGGGCGATCACCAAGACCTCTCCGTATGGGACGGTCGAGCAGCCTTTCCATCCTGGCGAATTGGTGCTTGGTGCTCATGGTCATTTCTTTGCGCGCTCGTTGGACGTGGAAATGGCGCTCTCTTCAGAGGTGATGTTGGCGGCGGCAAAGCATGACGGAACCTCAGTAGTGGAGATCTTGCAGAACTGCGTTATTTTCAATAACGGAGCACATTCTGCAATATCTGATCGCGTAAACCGTGCCGATCGGGTGATTTACCTCAAGCACGGCGAACCAATGATTTTCGGTAAGGATCAGGACAAGGGGTTGGTGCTCGATGGTTTCCGCCTCCGTGCCGTTGAGTTGGGTAAGGATGGTTATACGGAAAAGAACATCCTCGTACACGACGCTCACGAACCCAAGTTCGGTTTGCACATGTTGTTGGTTGGGATGCAGTATCCTGATTTGCCGGTGGCGCTCGGCGTGATTCGCGATGTACCGTCGCCGACTTATGATGACCTCGTGCGTGACCAGATTGCTGACGTGCAACAGAACGCTAAGATGCATTGTGTCGACGATCTGTTGCGCAGTGGCGAGGTGTATGAGCTTTAGATTTTGAAATTCTATTTACGACTCAATAAGGGCGTGGCACTGAGTGCTGCGCCCTTTTTTCAACCTCATGCCAGATAGGCGAGTGGCGCTAAGGGCGTCCGATCCAGTGACTATGAAGAGCGTGGCGGTTTTAAGGGTACGCGCCCCCGTGGTGACGGAAAGTAAGGAGTGACTTTTCTATCTTTGCCCTACCAAACACAACGCCGCTATGCTCACACCATTACAAGACTATCTCGCTCGCCTTGCCAAAGAATACAAGACAGGCATTACCACAGAGAACAGTCTGCGCCCAGCCTTGGTAGAGTTACTCTCTTCCTTGCCAGAACTTAGCCGCTTCCGTGTGATTAACGAACCCAAGCGCATCGAGTGTGGCGCGCCCGACATCGTGCTGCTTAACAAAGAGAACACCCCCGTCGCTTACCTCGAGACGAAGGATATTGGCGACCCCGACCTGAGGGGCGCGCGGCAGAACAAGGAGCAGTTCG
>CALHZE010000076.1 GCA_938040915.1 uncultured Bacteroidia bacterium
TGTTGTGAGTTGCGAACTGCTGCAGCAGACCCTATACCCAGGTTTGGGGCGCTCGGTCTATTATGAGAATTTCCTTAACGACGCTTATGCGCTATTTCTTTACCTCGTTTACAAATCGGTGGTGGGCGAGGAGCACTTGGCTTCGGCCGAGCGGTTCGTCTCCTACGTCTATGAGACCGACTTTGAACGTGACGTCGATATTCAGCCCGAGCACAGGAGTATCTACGCGGCACTGAAAACATTACTCGCGGGGGTTATCTCGCAAGGAGATAGTGACGTAGAGACACTCCTTGCACGCCAGTTAGCACGGGCGCGGGAGGAGGACTACCTCTTCCTTTGTCCGCTTCTTTTCCCAACGCTGTTAATGAGTTCTAACGTGCGGTTGTTGGAGCTTATGATCGAGTATGTGGCGCGTGTCGCCAAAATAATGAACCCAGTCGCCGATTGGAGTGATTTTTTCTTCCAACTTTATTCCGGTCGGTTGGAGAATTTCTTGTGGGTAGTTGATTGGCTCGAGGCGCATGGATTGTTCACTTCTGAGCTCAAGGAGTGTTTTGTGGAGCGGGTGAGTGGGGTCTACTATCTCAAAGATCCGATCATGAACCGACTTTTTGACTTGATGGTGAAAGGGCTTCGCACTCTCGACTCGCTTTCGCTCTTTTTGGCGAGCGACGACCCGTTGGAGTATTATGCGGGGCTGTGGTGTGGCTACATGACCGACTATCGGTATCTGTGGGAGCAGATCCTCTTGCCGCAAACACACGGGGAGGAAACGGAAGATCGGTACGTCGTCTTAGGCTTTTTCTTGATGGAACAGACGCAAGGGTATTTTCAGAGTATTGTGGCGCAGCGTGCATTGACACTTTACCCCGACTCGCGTCTGATTCTGACGATTTATATTCCTTTTTTGGTGGAGCATGTGCCTAACGAAAAAGAATTTTTGGATTGGTATGCGGCGTGGACTCGCGACCGTCGGACGGCGGGTGGACTCCTTGGCACACGTTTTTATGACTTTATCACGACCAGCCGCGAGGACGCCTTGGCGCTCTTTTCGGGTCTCGAGCATCTCCTTAAGCGACAGTTCCGGCATGGGTATGTGCTCAAAGCAAACGGCTTTCTTGATCCTGATGAACTGTATTTGCCGCAGTTGCCTGGGCAGGAAATACGCTCTCTTTCGACAGAGCTGTTGGTATGGACGATGGCGCTCATCGCCTTTGAGTACCCCGAGTTGAGTAAGCGGGTGCTCCCGCATCTGTGTTATATAGAGGCGCAAGATATGACGCCACTCAGATTCTCTTGTGGAGAAAAAGGGGATGCGCCATGGAAGGAGAAGATCTCTACGCGTCTTGCGAACGAAGCTGAGCGTCGGCGCGAAGAGTCGCGTCGACGGGCTGGAGATCAGAATCGCGTGGCGATTGAGGAAAACGTGGGGTATTTGTAGACTCGCTGTCTGCTCGGTCGCCCCCGTCTGTTCTTTTTCCCCTATCTTTGGCACGCAACGCAAGAAGCTGGAAAGACGGTATTCAGACATTTGACGCTCATTGTCGTAATGGACAGGGCGGGGGGGATCGGGCGCGACAACCGTCTGCTTTGTCATTTGCCCGAAGATTTAGCCTATTTCAAGGAAAAAACGTGGGGCGGCATCCTCGTTATGGGGCGGCGTACGTATGAGTCTATCGGGCGTCCGCTCCCCGGGCGTCGGACGGTGGTGATGTCGCGCGAGGCTGGGCTCGTTCTCCCGAATGTTGAGGTCGTTCACTCGGTGGAGGAGGTGGCCGCCCTGCCCCAAGAGCGTCTTTTTATTGCAGGGGGCGGGGAGATCTATCGGTTGTTTTACCCATACGCGACCGACTTTTTGCTTACGGAGATCGACGCCACGTTGGATGCTGACACCTATTTCCCCTATCCGATGCCAAACCCCGCGTGGCGGCTCAGTGAGGAGAGTGCGTGGGCAGTGTCTGTAAAGGGCTTGCGGTATCGTTTTGCACGCTATGAGCGTGTATAACCTTGGGGGCAAAAGAGTTATGGCAGAAGAGATAGAGGCTAGTGGCATCTTAAGCGAGGTGTCGCAGCGGGCGCGAAAAGAGCGTCCCAGCATTACTGTGCAAGGGGCTCGGATGCCGCCGAACGCGACCGAGATCGAGGAGTTGGTCTTGGGGGCGCTTCTCATCGAGCCGACGCTCATAGGCGAGTTGAAAGACTATCTTATGCCGGCGCATTTCTATGACCCGAAGAATGCGGAAATCTATGAGGCGATGCAGAAGCTCGCCAATCGGAACTCGGTGGTGGACACGGCGACCGTAGTGCAATATCTCTCCGAGGCCGAAGCGTTGGGTAAAGTGGGGGGCGCACGGCGGATAGCGAGCCTCTCGCTGTCGATCTCGTCGGCGTCGAGCGCGGCGGGGCATGTGAAGATCATCATTCAGAAGTATTTACAGCGAGAGGTGATCCGGCTTTGTTCGGAGACGCAGATGAAGGCTTATGAGGCCGACGAAGACGTCGACGAACTGGTAGAGGCGATGGAGGGGCGTCTCTTTGAGCTCAACGAGTATAAGTTGCAGCGCGACGTCATGTCGATGGAGCTCGCCGTGCGTCAAACCATGGATGAGCTAACCGAGCTGAAGTCAGACCCCGACAAATATAGCGGTGTGCCGACGGGGTTCTATAAGCTAGACCTGATAACCCAAGGGTTTCAGAAGGGGGACTTGATCGTGCTTGCGGCGCGCCCCTCGATGGGTAAGACGGCACTGGCGATGACCATGGCGAAGAGCATGGCGATGGAAAAAAAGAAGAGTGTGGCGTTCTTTAGCCTTGAAATGCCGACGGTAGCGCTGGTGCGTCGTCTCTTGAGTGCGGAGGCTAAGGTCAACTCGAAGGTGTTGCGGAGTGGGTTCATCCGTCCGGAGGATGAACAGGCACTCTGGGCAGCGGCTTCGAGTTTGATGAATGCGTCGATTTACCTAGACGACACACAGAATATGGGGGTGGGAGAAATCCAAGCGAAGTGCCGCCGTCTTAAGCAACAGAAGGGGATCGATATCGTGTTTATCGACTACTTGCAGTTGATCCATACGCCTACGACCAAGAATGGGAATCGGGAGCAGGAGGTGAGCAAGATCTCTCGCGGTCTGAAGTCTATGGCTAAAGAGCTGAACATCCCCGTGGTGGCGCTCGCGCAGTTGAGTCGTGCGATCGAGGGGCGTGATAGCAAGACGCGCCGCCCGATCTTGTCAGACCTTCGTGAGTCGGGGTCTATTGAGCAGGATGCGGACATCGTGATGTTTATTCACCGTCCGGAAAAGTACAATATCGCGCAGTTTAAGGATCAGGAGCCTACGAAGGGAAAAGCTGAGCTCATCATAGCCAAGCACCGCAACGGGGAGATCGGTTCGGCATTCGTAGACTTTGATTCGGACTATGCCCGTTTTATAGATACGCGCGATTTGATAGATCACAATTATGAAGGCAATAAAAATAACAAAGAGCAGGAGAGTGCGTATAATGACACACCCCGCGAGGAGGAGGAGACGCACGATGTACAGTCGCGTAGTAATGATGACTTGGGGCTAGAGGAGAGCGGCGACACGAAAGTGCCCTACTAACATTTATAATAAATCATTACCTTAGCACTTGGATTGAGATAGTACTAACACACGAAAGACATGGTATACGCAAAGAGTAAGACGGTAGGCTTGGGTTTGTTGGTTTCACTCATTTTCTTCTTCTCGGGCGTGCAAGCGCAAGAGATGAAGGAGGCGGCAGATCTGTATAATGGCGCAGCAAAGAGCTATAAACAGAATCCGCAGGAAGCACTCAAGTCGGCTACCCAATCGATAGCGATCTGTAAGCAGCTCGATACCGATGAGTCTAAAGAGTTAAAAGCCAAGGGGCTGAAGATGCTCCCGCTCATCCACGTAGAGATCAGTAAGCTCTACTACAAACAGGGGAAGGGCGACGAAAGTATCGCCGAGCTCCGTGAGGCAAAGAAGATCGCCGACGAAAATAAAGACGCAACGGGGAGTAACC
>CALHZE010000077.1 GCA_938040915.1 uncultured Bacteroidia bacterium
CGCATAAGAAACGAAAACAGACGGAGATTGTAAGCTAAAAGTGACGGCTCGCGAAAAGCAATGAGCTCAGCCAGTTCGTCATAATAGTGGATAAAGTAAGGGGCTGTGGCATACGCCGAACGGATCGCCCGTAACATCTTCCCTTGCCACGGGGTGCGATACTCTATCTCAGCATCGCGGATTGGGAGCGGCTGCCCCGAGTGCGTGTGTCGTATCGGGAGGGTGAGCATCTGCACCCCCTGCGAGGTCACGATTTCACACCGATTGCGGTAAGACTGCTTCTGATAGTGTTCACACACCTCGAGCGCAGCAACCTCACACCGCGAAAACGCGAGTAGATAGTCGACCGGCGGAAGAAAGGCAATAGAAAAAAGAGCTTTCATGACACAAAGGTAACGGTTTCTTACGACTTATCTCATTGTGTGTTAACGATATCCGTCACCACACCACTCTCTCCATCTGCTAGCGCTGTGTGCAACCCTCTGAGACCGAAGAGGGGAAAAGTGTGCGATTTATGTCGGTGATGCGGCATACAGCCCTTATGTCATTTTGTCACAATCGTCTCCTCGGCACACTGCTTGCAAGACTACCGAGGTAGTGTAACGAAAAAGTAAAAGGCAGGAAAATGAGTAGTGTGAAAAACGGGGCGATTGGCGTAACCTCAGAGAATATATTTCCTATCATCAAGAAGTTCCTCTATAGCGACCATGAGATCTTTCTTCGGGAGTTGATTGCGAACGCTGTGGATGCTACGCAGAAGTTGCGCACTTTGTCACGTGCCGGTGAGTTTAAGGGGGAGTTGGGCGACGAGACCATCGAGGTGCGTTTAGACACCGAAGCCAATACCCTCGTGGTGAGCGACCGTGGGCTCGGGATGACGGCCGACGAGGTCGAGCGCTACATCAACCAGATAGCGCTTTCGGGGGCAGAGGAGTTCCTCGCTAAGTTCAAGGACAAGGAAGCTAGCATTATTGGGCATTTCGGTCTTGGCTTTTATTCTGCCTTTATGGTGAGTGACCGTGTGGAGATCGAGACGCTCTCTTGGCAAGAAGGGGCTGAGCCCGTGCACTGGAGCTGCGAAGGCGACCCCTCCTATACCATGACGGCGGGGACACGTACTGAGCGCGGGACGGATATTATCCTTCACCTGAGCCCCGACTGTAAGGAGTTCGCGGAACGGGCAAAGATTGAGGAGTTGCTCCGCAAGTATTGTCGTTTCCTGCCCGTACCGATCGCTTGTGGCTTTAAGACCGAGTGGAAGGATGGGAAGAGCGTGGAGACGACC
>CALHZE010000078.1 GCA_938040915.1 uncultured Bacteroidia bacterium
AGCGGATGGGAACAACGACTCGGTTGCCCGCTATCTCCAGCGGATACTCTAAACGTTGGAGATTGCGCTCGCTTGTCGCCTCGTCCGTCCCATAACTCTCTTTCTCTACCACCACGCGCCCCACACGCCCTTTCCCGAGAGGCTTGATCGCTAACCGAATGAAAGCCTGTTGCCAGCGACGCCCATCTTCGCCTCGGAAAAAGAGCCCGAAGAGCGACTCCCGTCCCCCGCGACGCAATACTGGCGACGGCGGCGAGGTAACCACTAGCGTGTCACCCACCGTCTGGGGTAACGCGAGTTCGCTCTCTAGACTATATACCTCGTTGGTGCGAATGGCGGCACTACCACTGAGCACAGCGACACCGACGAGCGCCCCCAACCAGCAGACAAAACCCACCATCGTAATTTTGAGCAATTGCGAGCGGCGCACCAAGCAGTAGAGCCCGAAACAGAGCCCGAGCAAGGGGAATAACAGCAACACGGTGCTCAGCAACACCGGCAATAGCACCGTGTGACTGCTCAGCAGAAGCCGAAGAAAGGGCGCTTTCCCTAACACCTCGCTCCACCACACACTCACATCAGGCGACCACGACACCGAAGCAAATAACACGATTAGGAGGGCTAGCATCGTGAGGACACTCCCTATGATGAGGAGGGCGCCGAAAAGGTAGATCCCATACTTAAGGACGCTCACCCCAATTGAGCCGAGCAACATGGCAAAGCTCGAAAAGAAGCTCTCGACTGAGTTCTGTTGCCCCGACTGTGCCTTAGCACGCATCTTTTGATACTCGTGCTGTATCTTCTCCTCTATGGTCGAAAAGGTGAGCGGATCGCCCCGCATCTCCATCTGTTGCAACCGCGTGCGCGCGAGCGGGAGGGCAAGCCAAAGGATGAGGTAGACCAAGACCGCTACCCCGTAAAATAGCGACAGGATGATAAATGACGCCCGTAATATCCAAACGGGGATGCCCATCCGTGCCGAGAGACCGCCGCAAACACCCCCTAAAATGCGCCGCTGAGGGTCTCTATAGAGTCGAGCGCGATAGGGTGGGGGCTGTGACCCCACCCTATCGCCGGCGCGTCGTTCTGCCCCGTGAGGCGAGCTATCGTCTTCGCCGTCATTACACACCTCGTCGGGCGTCCCGAGCGTTGCCTTCGCGCGCTCTACTTCGGCGAGGGTGATCGGGCTGCGATCGGGCACCCATTCGGTGAAAAGCTCCACGATGCGTTCCTCGATGCTCAGGAGCACCTCGCGACCCGATTCGTCGTCGCCTAAGCGGGCGCGGAGGGCGCTGAGATACCGCTCTAAGGTCTTGGCGGCAGTGCGCTCAATGGCAAACGAATAAGCACCGCCTAAGCTGATGGTTACGACATTTTCCATGGCTATTCCTCCGCTGTTGGGTTGGTACCGACTCCCTCTATAAGGCGGTTGACCGAGCTCTCGAGCCCCCGCCACGTCTCACACAGCGAGGCATAATAGGCGCGTCCCTCCTCTGTCAACGAGTAGTATTTTCGCGCCGGACCTTGGTAAGATTCCTCTAGGCGCGAGGACAAGATGCCCGCCTTCTTGAGACTCGAGAGGAGTGGGTAGATCGACCCCTCTACCGCGATAATGTCGTTGTCGTGGAGGATGCGCATAATATCGTTGGTGTAAGCCTCGTGCTGGGCTATGATGGCCAGCGTGCAGAGCTCGATGACGCTCCGCTGCAAGGCGCGCTTGATGGTGTTGTCTTCTTTCATGGCGTTGTCTATTCGTTGTGGGGAAACTCCTTGGCGGGGGTCACTATCCACAAAATGAGGTAGACCCAAAAACTGGCAAAGGCGATAAAGAGCCCTATCCCAAAGATGAGTCGGAAGATGAGCGGGTCTACGTTGAGATACTCGCCGAGCCCACCACAGACGCCACCGATCCGCCGGTTGGTGAGGTTGCGGTAAAACATCTTCTTGCCGCTGTCATAGCCGCGCCGCTGTGTCCCTGCGCTTGCCTCCTCACCATACCCCAACAAGGCGATGGCGCGCTCAACATCGTCCGTGCGCACCACGAGACCTTTCACTCCGCGCCACTCCCAGAGGTGCTCGCCGAGCTGGTTCTCAAAGTCGGAAAAAACCTCATCGTCGGAGGCAAAGCGCCGACGGATGCCATCGAGATACTCCTCCAGCCGCTGGGCTGCGTCGGTTTCTACGGCAAAGATGCGTCCACCGAGACTGACCTGTCTTACATATTTCATTGCTTACCGTGTTTAGTAAACTACCTTCTGTATTGCAAATATAGTAACTCTTCTGGTAGTGTAAGAATTATAATAGTGCTTGTTGCAAAAATAGTCCAGACAGGCGGGCTACCTCGTGCCGAATCAAAAGACTTTCCTACATTTGCGTAGGAACGTATTAACTCAATAAGCACACAGTAGCATGTTCAAAGATCAGCCGAAAGGGCTCTTAGCCGCTGCGCTTGCCAACATGGGCGAACGCTTTGGCTTTTACATCATGATGGCGATTCTTACGCTCTTCATCTCGTCGAAGTTTGGGCTGGACGTCACCAGCACAGGCTACATCTACTCTGCCTTCTATGCCTCGATTTACCTTTTGGCACTCGTAGGGGGGATCATTGCCGACCGCACCAAAAAGTACAAGCAGACCATCCTCGCGGGGATCGTCCTCATGGCGCTGGGCTACCTCATCATCGCCATCCCAACGCCGACCCCCGTGCCGCATTTTGCTGTTTACTTGGCGCTCACATGCTTTGGGTTATTGGTTATCGCCTTTGGTAACGGACTCTTCAAGGGCAACCTACAGGCGCTCGTTGGGCAGATGTATGACGACCCGCAGTATGCCTCCAAGCGCGAGTCGGGCTTCCAGATCTTCTACATGTTTATCAACGTGGGAAGCTTCTTCGCGCCTTTCATTGCCGTGGGGATGCGTAACTGGTGGCTCAAGGCTAACGGCTTTGCTTACAACGCGGGGTTGCCGGAGTTGTGTCACGAATATATCAACAAGGGCGGGGCACTCTCTACCGAGCGGATGGCGACCCTCCAAGAGTATGCCGATAAGGCAGTGGGCGCGCCCGTAGACAATCTTGCCGATTTTGTCAACCACTACCTCAATATCTTCAACGTCGGTTTCCAGTATGCCTTTATGGCGGCGATCGTGATGATGCTCATCTCGTTGTTCATCTTCGTGGCTAACAAGAAGCGACTCCCCGACCCAAGCAAGCGTGCTGTAGCCAAAGCGGGTGCTCCCTCTGCCGAGGAGATTAAGATGGATGCGCGAGAGATTCGCCAGCGCGTCTTGGCGCTCTTTGCTGTGTTTGGCGTGGTGATCTTCTTCTGGTTCTCGTTCCACCAAAACGGTTATTCGCTCACCTATTTTGCGCGAGACTATGTCAACCTAGACATTATCCATATCGACCTCGGCTTTACCGAGATTAAGGGCGCCGAGATCTTCCAGTGTGTCAACCCCTTCTTTGTGGTAACCTTGACGCCGCTCATTATGTGGTTCTTCGGCTTCTTGAAGAAGAAGGGGCGCACGATCTCCACACCGATGAAAATCGCCATTGGTATGGGGATTGCCGCTGCCGCTTACGTCTTTCTCATGCTCTTCTCGTTTGCCCTTCCCTCCAAGGAAGCTTACGAAAGTATGAATGCGACACAGATTAGCGAGATTCTGGTGACGCCGTGGGTGATGGTGGGCTTATACTTCATCTTGACGGTCGCAGAGCTCTTTATCAGCCCGCTCGGGTTGGCGTTTGTGTCAAAGGTAGCGCCGCCTCACATGCAAGGGGTGATGCAGGGAGCATGGCTTGCGGCAACGGCAGTGGGCAACTCGCTTCTCTTTATTGGTGGTTTGCTTTACATGAACGTGCCGATTTGGGTAACGTGGCTCATCTTCGTTTGCGCATGTAGCTTGTCGATGTTTGTGATGTTGGCTATGTTGCGTTGGCTCGAGCGCGTGGCAAAGTAACCTCATTGTGTTAGAACTGATAGCCGCTCCCCATCCACGGGGGGCGGCTTTTTTTATACCTTTACCCAACACATCCACGACCCAATATATCACCAACATATACCATGCAGGAGCTTCTATCCGTCCAACGAAGCTATTTCCAAACAGGGGCGACACTGCCCTACGACGCCCGTCGCGATGCCCTCAGACGGTTAGATAAAGCTATAACACGTTTTGAGGGCGATTTTACCGCTGCACTACATAGCGATCTGGGTAAGTCTACCACCGAAGCTTATATCAGTGAAATTGGGCTATTGCACGGCGAAATAAACTATGCGTTGCGACATCTCCGCCGGTGGATGCGCCCCAAGCGGAAAGCTACCCCCTTAGCAAACCTCCCTGGGCGGCAATGGGTGCTCCCTTCGCCTTACGGTGTGGCGCTGATCCTTGCGCCGTGGAACTATCCGCTCCTCCTCTCCCTTGCTCCCCTTGTCGGCGCCCTCGCGGCAGGCAATTGCGCCCTACTCAAACCGTCGGAGCTTGCGCCGGCGACGGCCGAGGTGCTTAGTTCCCTTATCGAAGAGACGTTTCCGAAAGAGCTCGTGGGGGTAGTCAATGGCGGCGCGGAGGTCGCACAGGGGCTGTTGGAACTACCCTTTGACTACATTTTCTACACCGGCAACGGGCGCGTAGGGCGCTATGTGATGGAGAAGGCGGCGGCACACCTCACCCCCGTCACCCTCGAGCTCGGCGGAAAGTCGCCGGTCATCGTTACGCGCAGCGCTGCCGTGCGTCAAGCTGCCCGCCGCATCGTCTTTGGCAAGTTTCTCAATTGTGGGCAGACGTGTGTCGCACCCGACTATATCCTTGTCGAGCCCCCCGTGCACGCCGAGCTGGTGGCTTGCTTGAAAGAGGAAATCGTGGCGCAGTATGGGGCACAACCTCTCGCCAATCCTGACTATGGGCACATCATCAATGCGCGTCATTTCGACCGCCTAATGGGGCTCATCACGGCTGAAAATGTGGTGTGGGGCGGAACGGCGAACCCCGCCGCGCTACAAATTGCCCCCACCCTCCTCGATCACGTCACTGCCGACGACGCCGTGATGCAGGAAGAGATCTTCGGGCCGCTACTCCCCATCATCGAAGTCCCCGACATCGAAGCGGCAGCACAGTTCGTTTCCCAGCGTCCGCATCCGTTAGCGCTCTACCTCTTTACCCGCGAGCGGCGTGTTGCGCAACGTATCATAGAGGGGCTCTCCTTTGGCGGCGGGTGTGTCAACGACGTGCTGGTGCATATCGCAGCCACGAACCTCCCCTTCGGCGGCGTCGGAGCGTCGGGGATGGGCGTCTACCACGGGCACGACTCGTTTGCCACCTTCTCACACCCCAAGGCGATTCTCAAGCGAGCAACGTGGTGGGATCCGCGCTTTCGTTACGCGCCCTATACGCCCTTTATGCGGCGTCTATTGCGGCGTTTTTAGCCTCGTTTACTTTGGAAGAAAGAGCGCATGAGGCGGATGGCCTCCCCCTCACACAAGCCGCCCTCTACGACGGTGCGCGGGTGGAGGAGGGTAGGGGAGTAGCGCCCATAGCCCCGTTTCTCGTCGGTCGCGCCGTAATAGATCGCGCCTATCTGCGCCCACTGCAGGGCGCCGGCACACATCGGGCAGGGCTCTACGGTCACATAGAGCGCACAGCCGGTCAGTAGGTGAGAACGGAGCAGGTTACACGCCGCCGTGATGGCGAGTACCTCGGCGTGTGCGGTGGGGTCACACAGAGAGAGGGTCTGGTTGTGGGCGCGGGCGATGATCTGCTCGCCGTGGGTGATGACCGCCCCGATGGGCACCTCTTGTTCCGCAAAGGCTTGCTCGGCCTCGCGGAGCGCCGCTTGCATGGCGTGCTGGTGAAAATCGCTCATTCCTAACTCAGGGTCGTTTGGTGGGTATAACGGCGGTGTAGGGCGAATATTGAGGACGACATACCTTGAGAGGGCGCTAATCCCCTCTTTTTCGGTATATTTGTCGTGTCACAACATAACATTTTTAGGCGATGAACCACGAAGAGTTTCGCGCAGCCATCGTGCAGGGTATCCCCGCCGTGCTGCCGCCCGCTCGTCCGCTTGACACGAGCGTAAGTCATGCCCCAAAGCGTAAAGATATACTCACGCCGGCTGAAAAGAAGCTCGCACTCCGCAATGCGCTCCGCTATTTCCCTGCGGCGCTACACGCTACCTTAGCCCCCGAGTTCCTCGACGAGCTAAAGACATACGGACGCATCTATATGTACCGCTTCCGTCCCACCTACCAGATGTATGCGCGCCCCATCGAGGAGTATCCTGCTA
>CALHZE010000079.1 GCA_938040915.1 uncultured Bacteroidia bacterium
CACTACTTACCCCCAGTTCGTATTCGTTTCCTAATATTTCAAACTATGAAGACCGAGTTACACACCGAGTGGAGCATCGCCGACGTCTGCAAGGGTTTCGTCTACAACGAACTCGAGGGGAAGGGGCTCTTTGGGCTTGACGGGCAGCTTCTGATCCAGCCCGAATACCAACGACACTATATTTACAACGACGGGAAGCGCGACGTGGCGCTCATTGACTCGCTACTCAAAGGCTACCCCATTGGGCTTATCTATTTTAATCGGCGCTCGGACGGACGTCTAGAGGTGCTCGACGGGCAGCAGCGTATTACCTCTATTGGGCGCTTCGTGACGGGCAAGTTCGCCATAAAAGACAGCGGGGGCAATGTGCAGTACTTCACAGGTCTTTCGCAAAGCCAACAGGAGGCGCTGCTCCAAACACGCCTGCTTATCTATATTTGCGAGGGCGAGGAACACGAGATTAAAGAGTGGTTCAAGACCATCAATATCACGGGGATTCCCCTTAACGACCAAGAGCTGCTCAATGCTATCTACTCAGGGAGCTTCGTCAATGCCGCAAAGTCCATTTTTAGCAATTCGCAGAACGCAGAGCTACAGAAATGGGGGCACTATGTCAAGGGCGATATCAAGCGGCAGGACTACCTCGCCGTAGCGCTCAAGTGGGTATGCGAGAGCCAAAACCTTTCTGTGGATGCCTATATGAGCCTCCACAGGCATGACCCCAATGCCTCGGCGATGGAAACTTACTTCCGTTCGGTCATCGATTGGGTCGCGAGCACGTTCTCTATGGTGGAAAAAGATATGTGCGGTCTCGAATGGGGACGCCTCTACGAGACCTATCACAACACCCCCTACAGCGTCGAGCATCTCGCGCGCCGTGTCAATGCGCTACGTGGGGATATCTCTATCAAATGCCCTCGTAATATCTACGAGTATCTACTGGGCGGGGAGCAGGATAAGCAGCTCCTCGATATCCGTATCTTTGAGGAGAACACCAAACGTGCGGTGTATAACCGTCAGACTGCCGAGGCGGCTGCTGCAGGGATATCGAACTGTCCGCTGTGTGCCGTATCGGAAAATCCGAACCAAAAGCGTATTTACAAGATGGCGGAAATGGACGCCGATCACGTCACGGCTTGGAGTAACGGTGGCGACTCTTCCCCAGCGAATTGCCAAATGCTGTGCAAGACGCACAATCGAGCTAAGGGTAACCGATAGCTTTTTTGCATAAAATATATACCTTTGCTCTTGACATGGTCTCCCACGCTTCCCATAAGAACAGCGCACCCGGGGAGACCTTCGAGTATAATACGATATCTATTAAGATATAGATAAATAGCGCTCATGAAATATGAGAAGCCGCCCCTTACTCTTGAACAACAAATTCAGAAGCTTAAAGAAAGAGGACTTCTTATTCCAGATGAGGAGCGAGCAAAGAACGTTCTTCGCAATATAAGTTATTATAGGCTACGAGCCTACACTTACCCGTTTCAAGATAACACAGAAGGAGCGAATCATCAGTTCTTAAGAGATGATATCTCGCTCGATGATATCATTGATCTATATAGCTTTGATGAACAATTGCGCTCCCTCTTAAATAGAGCGCTCGGGAGAATAGAGATCTCATTAAGAACTCGTCTTGCATTAGAATATTCTAATAACACAGCTTCGCCGTTTTGGTATCTCTACGCCGACTTATTCCACATTCCAGCAGAACAGTATGATACGCTCATAGAAAAAATAAGAGAAGAGGTGCAGCGTAGTAAGGAAGACTTCGTAGTACATTACTACGAGAAATATGGAGAGCCTGCTTTACCTCCGTCGTGGATGATGGTCGAGGTCATATCAATGGGACTTCTAAGCAAACTATGCTCGGGCTTAGATAAGAAACACCCAGCTTATAAAAGTATTTGTAGCGCACTGGGCTTAAAAGGGATAGAGATACTTCAGAACTGGATGCATGCCTTAACGTCTCTCCGAAATGTTTGTGCACACCACAATCGATTGTGGAATCGGCGTTTTACAATAGAGTTATTATTTCCTCGTGTAACACTTCTCCCTGTCTCCTTTTTACCACCAAAGGACGCGGAATGTATTAGGAGAAACAAGTTGTTTGCCTACATATCAGTACTCCTTTACTTGTCTAGTGTTATGGCTCTTACCTCTCCCATCAAAGAAGAGCTCTTATTTCTTTTGAAAAAGAGACCGAAACTCGTAAACCTAAAGCATATGGGTTTCCCAGACAATTGGCAGGAATTTACCTTATGGAATATATGAGAATTTCTCTCCCTCCCCCTCACAGTAACCGATAGCCCCCTCCCACGGTACACAAGAGCATAGCCCCCCGACGCGCGTCGGGGAAGATAACTCTTGTGAATATGCCGACAACCCTACGTACGCTTGCCCTCGCTTGGCGCAAAGCGAAAGAGCCGCTCATTAAGCGCTCCTCCCTGTATGCCTACCAGATCAATATTAAAAACTACCTCCTCCCGCGTTGGGGAAAGGCGACGGCGATCGCCGAGGCAGAGGTACAGCAGTTTATCTTAGAAGCTGCTGAGGGCGGACTTGCCAAAAACACCATCCGCAATATCGTTGCCACACTCAAAGCTATCTTGAAATACGGGGCACGAAACGGGCTATGTGCCCCCCCTGAATGGGAATTGCACTACCCCCGTTGGCTCGACACGCCCCGCATCCAGACGCTTTCCCTTCCACAACATCGGAAGCTTTTACGCTATTTGGTAAGCACCCCATCGCCCCACAACATTGGGTTACTATTAGCCCTTTGCACAGGCATGCGGATAGGCGAGGTGTGTGCGCTACAGTGGCAAGACGTCGACTTGCACGAGCGTATCTTACGTGTGCATCAGACGTATGGCTACATCTACAACTGCGACACAGGGTGTGTGGAAAAGCAACTAAGCACCCCTAAGACGCAACATGCCAATCGCGAGATCCCCATCTCGCGCGAGCTTTACCACGCACTGTTACAGACCCGCAGTACGCAGCCGACGGACTTTGTCGTAGGGCATTCCTCAGCCCCGACCTCTCCGCAGACCTATCGCTTACTTTTCAAGCAGGTACTCCAACGCCTTGCCATCCCGCATATCTCTTTTCATGCGCTGCGCCACACCTTTGCCACACGCTGCATCGAAAGCCAGTGTGACTACAAGACGGTAAGCGCCCTCCTAGGGCATTCGACGGTCAACACCACTCTCAATCTCTATGTTCACCCCGACAGGGGGCAAAAGCAACGCGCCATTGCCCGCATGAGTGCGTTTGTCAATCCGAAAGAAAAGGAGAGAGGCTTGTAGAAAATAGGCGGTTTCTAGTGAGGTTTATTGTTCTTGGGGAGTACTGTCTATTATACGGGTTAGTTCCTCCTCTACTTCTTCTACCGTAGGAAGAGTGGTGCTTACCCACTTTTTTAGGACAGTATCTCTTTTTACTTTTGTCCCAGAAAAATGAGCCTCTTGGAAAGAAGAGACCCACCGTTACCAACGAAAGAGTAAAGATGTTGAGTGAAAAAAGGGGCGCGATGCTCCACGGGGTGCTCCTTATAGCCCTCTTTTCCCTTGCCGCGTTTTACCTAGGCGATATGGCGTGGGCACGCCACCTCTCCATTAGCCCGATGATTATCGGGATTGTGCTGGGGATGTTCTATGCCAACAGTCTCCGACTTCACCTCCCCCCCACCTGGGTGCCCGGCATCGCCTTTTGTGCAAAACGCATCTTGCGGATCGGGATTATCCTCTACGGCTTCCGTCTTACCCTACAAGATGTTACGGCGGTCGGGCTCCCCGCCATCATGATTGACGCCATTGTCGTCACGGTGACCGTCTTGGGCGGAGCGGCGCTCGGTAAACTTCTCAAGATTGACCGCGATATCGCCCTACTTACCTCCGTGGGAGCGGGCATTTGTGGTGCAGCAGCCGTCCTCGGCACTGAGGGGGCTATTAACACCAAGCCTTACAAAACGGCGGTGGCGGTCTCGACGGTCGTGATCTTCGGTACTCTCTCCATGTTCCTTTACCCCATCCTTTACCGTAATGGTCTTTTAGACCTACCACACCACGCCATGGGGATCATGACGGGCGCCACGGTGCACGAGGTGGCACACGTGGTCGGTGCGGGCAATGCGATGGGGAAAGAGGTCTCTGACGTGGCGATAATTGTCAAGATGATCCGCGTCATGATGTTGGTGCTGGTGCTCCTGCTCGTGAGTTGGTGGGCGAGTCACCGTGCGGTTCAGAATGAGGAAACTCCCCTAGGGGAAAAGACCGCTCCGGCAGAGAATGCGCCGAAGCGCCGCCGTATTGCCATCCCCTGGTTTGCGGTGCTCTTCTTGCTCGTCATCGGCTTTAACTCGCTAGACCTATTGCCACCTGAGCTACTCTCGGGGATTAACACGCTCGACACCTTCCTCCTCACCATGGCCATGACGGCGCTCGGGGCAGAAACCAGTTTTGACAAGTTTAAGAAGGCTGGGGCAAAGCCTTTCCTATTGGCGGCGCTCCTCTTTGTTTGGCTACTCGGGGGGGGCTACCTGATGGCCAAATACCTGCTCCCCTTGCTAGGGTAGGGGGGTGACACTATTCGTTGATAACCACGACTATACGCTCTTCTGTACGGACGCCCATCGTGTGCGTCCGTTTTTTCACGCCTGCCCGATTATCTCTTGTTCGCTTGTCGCCCGCACGGGCCGCGCGCCCTTAGCGCCGGACGCCCATCGTGTGCGTACGTTTCTTTTTGTACGCCTGCCCGATTATCTCTTGTTCGCTTGTCGCCCGCACCGCCGTCCGCGTAGGACCGCCGGACGCCAATTGCGTCTTTAGGAATTCCAAATCTTGTTTTAAGATGGAAATCAAAAGATTCGATGAGGAATAATAAGGGAACTCATCTAAAAACAGGGCGTTTGAGGTAGGTAAAATGACTTACCATCACGACGTCACCACGACGCCATCACGACGGCGCCACGACGCCCTCCTAAGAATCGCACCGTGGGGTGGGGAAGGGAATTAAGGAAAACATAAACAACTCCTGCGAGGACGAGCCCTACGCAGACGGCGGGGGGATATTCTTGTCAAAAGCGGAACATATTTTTCAAGTACAGATGCAACCGTCTCTTTTGGGTGTGGGGAGATTACTCCAGCAACACGTCCTTTTCAGATAACCTTTTTATTACTACCTTTGTGACTCAAAGTTTAACCTCGGGTCGCGCACGCGATCCAAAAATCGTAAGGTTCATGGATTACTTGACTTCTGATAAAAAGCAGGAGATCTTCGGTCAGTACGGAAAGTCCAATAAAGACACCGGCTCGCCCGAGTCGCAGGTGGCTCTATTCTCGTTCCGTATCAACCACCTCACCGAACACTTGAAAACACACCCCAAGGATTTCTCCACACAGCGGGCGTTGCTCAAGTTGGTCGGTCGTCGTCGTAAGCTCTTGGCTTATCTGAAAGAAATTGATATCGAGCGCTATCGCGCCCTCATCAAGGCGCTGAATTTGCGTCGGTAAGCGGTTTTATTATGCCCACTCCACAGGGGAGCGGGCGAGCGGCAATTTGAAACAATTTTGATGCAGGTTATTGAAAAGAAAATCACCCTCCCCGACGGGAGGGTGATCTCTATTGAGACGGGACGTCTCGCAAAGCAGGCCGATGGGGCGGTGATGTTGCGGATGGGCAAGACCGTCCTCCTAGCCACTGTGTGCAGTGCGCAAGAGGCGGGCGAAGACGTCGACTTTATGCCATTGAGTGTGGACTATCGCGAAAAGTATTCTGCTGCAGGGCGTTTCCCGGGTAGCTTCTTCAAGCGCGAAATGAAAGCCTCTGACTACGAGGTGCTCATCTCCCGACTCATTGACCGAGCACTCCGTCCCCTCTTCCCTGACAACTATCACGCCGACACGATCGTTAACGTGATTCTCTTCTCGGGCGAGAAGGAGGAAATGCCCGATGCCCTAGCAGGGCTCGCAGCGTCTGCTGCCCTGAGCGTCTCAGACATCCCGTTCGGCGGTCCAATCTCCGAGGTGCGCGTGGCCCGCATCGACGGCAAGTTTGTTATCAATCCCCGTTACTCTGACCTACAGCGGGCCGACCTCGACCTGATGGTCGGCGCTACGCGCGAAAATATCTTGATGGTCGAGGGGGAAATGGACGAAGTCTCCGAAGACGTTATGATCGAGGCGATCCGTGTCGCACACGAAGAGATCAAGCGCCATTGCGATCTCCAGCTCGAGCTGATGCACGAGCTCGGCGTGACAAAGCGCTCTTATTGTCACGAGACCAACGACGAGGCGCTGCGTCAACGCGTACACGACTTCTGTTACGAGCGCGCTTACGCCATTGCCAAGTCGCAACTCCCTAAGCAAGAGCGCACAGCGGCTTTCGAAGGGCTGCTCAACGAGTTCTGGGAAACCATCCCCGAAGAGGAGCGCCCTGCCCTCAAGATGATGGTCGCTCGCTATTACCACGCCGTGGAAAAAGAGGCGATGCGAACAATGATTTTGAACGACAAGGTACGTCTCGACGGACGGAAGACCGACCAAATTCGTCCCATCTGGAGCGAGGTTGGGACGTTGCCCGGGGCACACGGATCGGCGATCTTTACACGTGGGGAAACCCAATCTCTCTCTTCGGTTACCCTAGGAACAAAGGATGACGAGAAGTTGGTCGACGACGTGCTCTATGAGGGCACCGAGCGCTTCCTCTTGCACTATAATTTCCCTCCCTTCTCCACGGGCGAGGCACGTCCAACACGTGCCCCAGGGCGTCGCGAAATCGGGCACGGAAACCTTGCACATCGTGCTCTGAAACGGATGCTCCCCTCCGAAGAGGAGTTCCCTTACGCAATCCGCGTGATGAGCGATATCTTAGAGTCTAACGGCTCCTCGTCAATGGCTACCGTGTGTGCGGGGACGCTCGCCTTGATGGATGCTGGGGTTAAGATTCGCAAGCCTGTATCTGGGATCGCCATGGGGCTTATCTCTGATACGGCGACGCAGCGCTTCGCTGTGCTTTCCGACATCCTCGGCGACGAAGATCACCTCGGCGATATGGACTTTAAGGTCACTGGGACGCGCGACGGGATTACCGCCACGCAGATGGATATCAAGGTCGACGGGCTCCCTTACGAGGTGCTCGCTCAGGCGCTCGAGCAAGCGCGTCAAGGGCGTATGCACATCTTGGGGAAGATTCTGGAGACGATCAGTGAGCCGCGTGCAGAGCTGAGTCCTGAGGCGCCGCGTTGTGAGACAATGACCATCCCGCGCGACTCGATCGGGGCGGTAATTGGTCCTGGCGGCAAGGTGATCCAAGAGATGCAGCGTGAGACCAACACCAAGATTAGCATTGTCGAGGAAGGGCTCTATGGCAAGATCACCATCTACAGCGCCGACCGTCATGCGCTTGACGCAGCCCGTAAGCGCATCCAAGGGATTGTCGCAATCCCCGAGGAAGGCGAGGTCTACAAGGGGCGTGTGAAATCTATTACACCTTATGGTGCGTTTGTGGAGATTATGCCTAATCGTGATGGTCTCCTACACGTCTCCGAGCTTGACTGGAAGCGCGTAGAGAAGGTCGAAGACTATCTCAGCGTCGGCGACGAAGTCGAGGTCAAGCTCATCGAGATTGATGGCAAGACGGGCAAGCTCCGCTTGTCGCGCAAGGCGCTTTTGCCGAAACCGCAACCTCAAGAGGGCGGGCGCAAATAGTTCGGTTTCCGACCAAAACATCTGAAGTGACTGAGGGGTGTAGCAGAGAGAGCTTTCTGCTACACCCTTTTTTCTTCGAAGCGCAGAGGAGTTATCACCTCTGTCGTTTTGATTGATGACGGTGCACCAAAATACAGATTCTCAGTCTCTTGTAGGGGCGCTGCATGCAACCCCCTCGCCGCAAGGCGTACAATGTCTACCAAATCGCATGTACGTACGCAACGCGTTGCATACGTTTCTTTGCATCGCCTGCACGATCCCCCCTTTATTCGCTCGTCGCCCGCATGGGCCGTCCGCCCTTAGGACCGCTCGTCGCCCGCATCGTCGCGTCCCCCCGATTATCCCTTTTCAACCGAATGGTCTTCGTACGGACGCCCATCGTGTGCGTACGTTTTTTTGTGCCGCTTGTCGCCCGCACGGGCCGCGCGCCCTTAGCGCCGGCAACGGTAAAGTCTATTTTGCCGATGATGTGCGTACAATCATACGCAGCAAAGAAGTCTTTTGCGATAAGGTTCTTCAGCTCCTCTTCGGCGATGCCTGTGTAGCCCATTCCTTTGTCGAGTAGTTTTGTCTGTTCAAAGGTAGGTATTACGTTTTGTGTACATAGTATTACTTTGTGGGAACGTTACGCTAGAGATGAGAAATCTATACTACTTCTTTTTTACCTGCCTCTTATTCCTCTTTCCTTTGTCTCTTATGGCAGCGCCGAGCGGGTTGGTGCAGAATATCCGTGGTGTGGTTAGGGATGTGCAGACGCGAGAGGCAATCGCAGGGGCTGTGGTGCAGGTAACTACGCTTTTGCCAGTGCGGACAACGACCTCGGATGCTGAGGGGAAGTTTCTACTTGCAGATGTCCCCGTCGGACGCCATGCGTTGCGCGTGACGTGCTTAGGTTATAACCCTTGGGAGGCGCATGCGCTGCTACTCTCTTCGGGCAAGGAGCTTTATTTGACCCTTCCTTTGGAGGAATCGGTTACGGAATTGGAGAGCGTTACGATAGCCTACACGAAGCGTAAGGAAGCCGTCGCTAATGAGTTTGCCCTTGCCTCGGCGCGTGCATTTACGTTGGCAGAAACGGAGCGTTATGCGGGGAGTCTGGGCGACCCAGCGCGGATGGTGGCGAACTATGCAGGGGTGATGAGCGTCTCTGACGAGCGGAACGATATCGTTATAAGGGGGAACTCCCCTACGGGTCTTCTTTGGCGACTGGAGGGGGTGGATATCCCGTCGCCGAACCACTTTTCAACCGATGGGTTAACGGGCGGTCCCGTCTCTATGGTGAGTGCGAATTATCTGGCGCAGTCGGACTTTTTAACAGGCGCCTTTCCCGCTGGCTATGGCAATGCCCTTGCTGGCGCGTTTGATTTGCAGTTGCGTAACGGTAACCCCGAGCGCTATGAGTTTGTCGGGCAGGTAGGCTGGGGAGGTTTTGAATTGGGCGCAGAGGGACCACTCTCGAAGAAGCATGCGGGGTCGTTTCTTGTGGGCTATCGTTACTCCTTCCCTGCTCTATTGAAACGCATAGGGGTGAACCTCGACTTTGGGACGAATGGGGCGACGCCCTACTTCCAAGACCTGACGTTTAAGGTACAGCTCCCGTTGGGGGCGCGTTGGCATGCTGAGCTGTTTGGGTTGGGGGGGCTTAATAGTATCTTCTTTCCGTGGCGCGAGGGGGGGACGCTTCAGGCGGGGCAGGTAGAGAGAACGGAGCTAGATTTTTCGACTGCGGCGGGCACGCTCGGTACGCGAGCGACCTATCGCCTTTCATCTGATACGCGCCTCACGTTCAAGCTCGCGTTGACAGCCAACCAATCGGCTACGCAGATAGACTCTATTACCCTAGCGGATAGCCGTATCTTGTGGTATGGGATGCACTTGCGGCGCTACACCCCCTCGTTCTATCTAGACTACCAGCAGCGTCTTTCGGCGCGCCATTTCTGGGAGGTTGGGGGCTCTTCGCAGTGGTCGAGGTTTGCGGCTCAGGACTCTGTTCTTACGAAAGCGGGGGATTATCTGCGACGGGTCGGTTCGGCGGGAGACTATCTGCTTTCGCAGGCGCACGTGGCATGGCGCTATCGTCCTACCCATAATTTGACGTTAGTGACGGGGTTACACGGGCTTTGGTTGCACCTTAACAATACGTGGGCAGTAGAACCTCGTGCGGCTTTGCAGTGGAAGGCGACACGACGTCAGGCATTGACCCTTTCGGGGGGGATGCACAGCCAGACGCAGTCGTCGATCTACTATTTTTTGAAAAAGCGCAAGGCAGAGGATGTCGCGATGCGTAGCCTTGGGCTCTCGCGTGCGATTCATACGGTGCTGGCGTATGACCTAAAGCTTGGGCAGGCGATGCGCTTGAAAACGGAGCTTTACTATCAGTGGCTTTACGAGATCCCGATCTCGCGTGAGGAGCGGGCGGGGTTTTCGCTTCTGGATGCGGGGGACTCATACAATATTTCCGTGCCGCGCGATTTGGTCAACAAGGGGCATGGACAGAACTACGGGCTGGAGCTTACGGTGGAGAAGTTCCTCTCTCACGGGTATTATTTTCTATTCACCGCTTCGCTTTTTCAGTCACGTGTGCAAGCGATTGATGGGCGTTGGCGCAATGCGAAGTTTAATGGGGAGTATGCGCTGAACCTGCTCGGCGGGTATGAGTTTACCTTTAGCCCCAAGTTCTCGCTTCTTGCCGATGCGCGGGTGGTTTACGCAGGGGGAAAGTGGATGAACCCGGTGGATGAGGCGGCTTCGCGTAGCGCAGGCGAGCTGGTGGAAGACTGGAGTGCCCCCTATTCGGAGAAGGCGGCGCCCTATTTCAAGGTCAATGCCCGTATCGCTTTTCGGAACAATACCGCACATTTCTCGCAAGAGTGGGCGCTGGACTTACAGAACCTTACCCATCAGCGCAATGTCTTTGCCAAGTATTGGGATGGGGAGCACCAGTGCGTAGGGTATCGTTACCAACAGGGGTTCGTCCCGATGGTCAATTATCGGGTATTGTTTTAAGGGGCGTTTAGGCTGGCGTGAGGATCGTCTTTTTATCTATTTTTGTACGGTGACTAACACTAGACGGAAATGAAAAGAACCGCATTGCTGTTGTTGTTTTGCTCTTTAGCCCTCTTGTCTTTTGCACAAAAAGGCTATTTGGTGTTCAAGAGTGTCGACCATCAGTTTGGTGACGTGCCCGAGGAGGGCGGTGAGATCCGCCACACGTTTGAGTTTTCTAATAAGGGGGATGCGCCGGTGATTCTCTATGGTGTTTCTGCTTCGTGTGGCTGTACGGCGACAGAGTGGAGTCGCGAACCTATATTGCCGGGCAATAAGGGCGCGATTACGGCGATTTTCCAACCCGCGGGGCGTCCGTATAGCTTTTCCAAGACGATAACGGTGCGTACCAATTCGCAACCTGAGACGGTCGTGCTCACGATTCGCGGCTTCGTCATCCCGAAGAATGCTTCGCCGACAGAACTTTACACGCAACACCTCGGGGGAGTGGGCTTGCGCTCTTTCTATCAGCTCTTGGGCGATGTACCACACCTTGCGGTAGAGAAAATTGAAATTCCCGTGTTCAACACCTCAGACACTCCTCAAGAGGTTACGCTAGTGTCGCTCCCTGTGGGGCTCAGTGGGAAAACGAAGCTCAAGCTTAACCCCGGCGAAATGAAGACGTTTGACCTCGAGTTGCAGCTCAAAAAACTCAAGGAGTGGGGGTCGCAGTCGCTGGAGATCGCGATGCGCTGTGGTGGGGCAACAGGGTCTTATTACCTCCACCTTAACCGCGTGGAAGACTTTTCCAAGCTCTCGCTCAAAGAGCGGGAAAAGGCAGCACGTCTAGAGCTCGCGACCACCCGCATCGGTTTCCCTAAGTCAAAGACAGGCGACATCGTGGAACAGGGGATCGACCTCAAGAATGTCGGTGGCTCGCCCCTCGTCGTGCGTAAGGTCGAGACCAATAGCTCGCAGATCTCTTACACGCTCGACAAGCAGGAGATCCCCGCGGGCGAGAGTGGACGGCTGAACTTCCGTTTTGACACCAAGGGGTATTACGGCGAGCAGGTGCGGAATATCCAGCTTATTGTCAATGACCCGCACGAGCCGCTTCGTACCATCGAGCTCGCAGGGACGTTAGAGTAGATTCGTTGCGATGAGTCTTTTACAGATAGCAGACGTCCGAAAGAGTTTCGGTACGTTTCAAGCCCTTAAGGGGGTCTCTTTTGACGTGAAAGAGGGGGCGATTTACGGACTCTTGGGACCGAATGGCGCGGGAAAGACGACCCTCATCCGTTGCATTAACCAGATTACTCACCCCGACAGCGGGCAAATCCTCTTGAGTGGCGCACCCCTCAAACGCGAGGATGTGAGGCGGATAGGCTACCTCCCCGAAGAACGAGGCTTGTATAAAAAAATGAAGGTCGGCGACCAAGCGCTCTATTTAGCCCAGCTCAAGGGGATGTCAAAACGAGACGCCATGCGGGCGCTCAAGTACTGGTTTGACAAGTTCGAGATTGCCGACTGGTGGTCGAAGAAAGTCGAGGAACTCTCGAAGGGGATGGCGCAAA
>CALHZE010000080.1 GCA_938040915.1 uncultured Bacteroidia bacterium
CCTCCACGGCGCATCCCCTGCTTGAAGGGGCTTATCTCCAGCCACTCCAAGCAGAGGGCGCCCCGACGGAGGTCTTACCGATAGCTACTCGCAAGACATAACAATCTACAAATAGAATAAAAACAATAACGAAAAGAATATTATGGGAAAGATCATTGGAATTGACCTCGGGACCACCAATTCGTGTGTCTCTGTACTCGAAGGGAATGAACCTCTCGTCATCGCAAACAGCGAAGGCAAGCGTACAACACCTTCTGTAGTCGCCTTCATCGAAGGTGGCGAGCGTAAGGTCGGTGATCCTGCTAAGCGTCAGGCCATCACCAACCCTACCAAGACCATCTACTCCATCAAGCGCTTCATGGGTGAGACCTTCGCTCAGGTGAAGGACGAGATCGCTCGTGTGCCTTACTCCGTCGTCCGCGGCGATAATGACACGCCCCGTGTCGACATCGACGGACGTCTCTACACGCCTCAGGAGATCTCGGCCATCATCCTGCAGAAGATGAAGAAGACGGCCGAGGACTACCTCGGTACTGAGGTCACCAATGCTGTGATCACCGTACCTGCCTACTTCAACGACGCTCAGCGTCAGGCTACCAAGGAGGCTGGTGAGATCGCAGGGCTCAAGGTCGACCGTATCGTCAACGAGCCTACGGCTGCCGCCCTGGCCTACGGCCTAGACAAGGCCGACAAGGACATGAAGATCGCAGTCTTCGACCTCGGTGGGGGGACCTTCGATATCTCCATCCTGGAGCTCGGTGACGGGGTCTTCGAGGTACGCTCGACCAACGGGGACACGCACCTCGGGGGGGACGACTTTGACCAGAAGATTATCGATTGGCTCGCTGAGGAGTTTAAGAACGATGAGGGGATTGACTTGCGTAAAGACCCGATGGCACTCCAGCGTTTGAAGGAGGCGGCTGAAAAAGCAAAGATCGAGCTGAGTGCCAGTGCCGAAACCGAGATCAACCTTCCCTATATCATGGCGGTGGAGGGGATGCCGAAGCACCTAGTGCGTAAGCTCACACGGGCTAAGTTTGAACAGCTGTGTGATAGCTTGATTCAGGCAACGCTCGAGCCTTGTCGCAAGGCGCTTAAGGATGCCCATATGCAGCCGAGCGACATCAACGAGGTTATTTTGGTGGGGGGGAGTACACGTATCCCTGCCATCCAACAGATTGTAGAAAAGTTCTTTGGCAAAGCGCCTCACAAGGGTGTGAACCCCGACGAGGTCGTAGCAATTGGGGCGGCTATCCAAGGTGGTGTTTTGGCAGGTGATGTGAAAGATGTGTTGTTGTTGGACGTAACCCCGCTTTCGTTGGGTATCGAAACAATGGGTGGAGTGTTTACGAAACTCATTGATGCGAACACGACCATCCCAGTGAAGAAGTCGGAAGTCTTCTCTACGGCTTCGGACAACCAACCCTCGGTGGAAATCCATGTCCTGCAGGGTGAGCGTCCCATGGCACATGATAACAAGACCATTGGTCGGTTTAACTTGGATGGGATTCGTCCGGCGCCGCGCGGCGTGCCACAAATCGAGGTCTCGTTTGATATTGACGCTAACGGTATCTTGAATGTCTCGGCTCGCGACAAGGACACGGGTAAGGAACAAAAGATTCGTATCGAGGCTAGCTCGGGGCTTTCGGAGTCAGAGATCGCTCGGATGCGCGACGAGGCTAAGGCGAACGAGGCTGCTGACAAGCAGGCACGCGAACGGGTGGACAAGTTGAATAAGGCGGACAGTGTCATCTTCCAGAGCGAGAAGCAGTTGAAGGAGTTGGGCGACAAGTTACCCGCCGACAAGAAGTCGGCTATCGAGAAAGCGGTTGCTAACCTGAAAGAGGCACACGAAAAGCAAAATGTAGAAGCACTCGACGGGTTGATCGACCAAGTCAACAACGCATGGCAGGCGGCAGCGCCCGATATGCAAGCTGCCGCAGGCGGACAGAGTGCGAGCGGTAGCGCCTCGTCACAAGGCGGTCAATCGGGAGCTAACAAGGACGGAGAGGTTACAGACGTAGACTTCGAAGAAGTGAAGTAGTCGTTTGCTTGTTCATCAATCGTTTTATATTGTTCCAGACGCGGTGGGTCGTAAGACTTGCCGCGTCTTTTGTTGTCGCAGCGGGTGTGGAGGGGCTTTCGTGGTGGTTTAGGCAGGGACACCGCCTGTATCGGGACGGCTTTTCTTGTGCTCCGCATAGGAAATTTTACTACCTTGCGGCGTTCATCAATCTTTCGAGGTAATGCGACGCTTTTGCTATACGCTTTTGTTACTGCTGGGAACGTTTTCGGCGGGGGCGCAGATGCTTTTGACCGAGGGGTTAACGATGGTAATTGATACGTCGCAGTGGTTGCAAGGCTCTATTGCCCCTGAGCTCGGCTTTCGTACCGAAAAGAAGGAGGTCTTTAATCTCAAGAACACAGCCAACTTCAACCTTATGGTGGGGCGCAATCGGGCGCTCACCATCCTCAATAAGCTCGAACTTTCTACGTATGGTAAAGAGGTGCATGTGAGTGATGGCTTTGTACACGTGGAGTATCGCAATCTTCTGCGCCCCTACATCGAGTACTATCCTTACACTGAGGCGCAATGGGCGGGGTCGCGAGGAATGCAGATTCGCGCCGTGGCAGGGTTACAGCTCCGCTTGCGTTTGATTCAGAAAAAGCTCCTTGTTTGGACCACGGGAGCGGGTTTCTTTTACGAGTATGAGAAGTGGCGGGATGACGAATTACCGCAGCCGCCGAGGCGAGCAGAGACCCATCACGGCAAGGTGCAGCTTTTTGCTAGTTTTAAGTTCCTTGCGACCGACCATATCGAGCTTGTGACGAGCGGTTATTACCAAGGACGTCTCACGACGAAGTTTCTCTCGCCGCGCTATGCGGTTGGGGTAGATTTGAAGTATAAGTTTACCACCCACTTTGCCTTGTGGGGGAGTTATGCGTTCT
Source organism: uncultured Bacteroidia bacterium (assembly GCA_938040915.1). Taxonomy (GTDB): domain Bacteria; phylum Bacteroidota; class Bacteroidia; order Bacteroidales; family CAJPTX01; genus Bacteroides_D. The sequence goes on from CALHZE010000080.1 coordinate 2,950, forward strand.
TTTATGACCAAGACCCGCCCATCGCCATCGCTAAGGCTTTTACGACGCTTACCAGCGGTGTGCTGATCACGTTCTAGTCTGTTACGCGGTAAATGTGTTATTTTTGTAATTGAAATAGCGGTAAGATATGACGAAAATTCAAATTTCAACTCCGAAGGGTGTCCGCGACTTTTCTCCGTTGGAGGTGCGTCAGCGTCGTGTGCTTTTAGACACGCTTCGGAAGCATTTCGAACGCTTTGCTTTTCTCCCGCTAGAGACGGGGGCGATGGAAAACCTCTCGGTTCTTCAAGGAAAGTATGGCGACGAGGGCGATCGTCTTCTCTTCCGCATTCTTAACTCGGGTGACTTTTTGAAAGACGTCGCTGGAGACCCGCGCGACCTCTCGCGTACAGACTTGACGAACGCGATCTGTGAAAAGGGGCTACGTTACGACCTTACGGTGCCTTTTGCGCGTTACGTCGCGATGCATTGGCACGAGCTCCCGCACCCTTTTAAGCGTTACCAGATGCAGCCCGTGTGGCGTGCCGATCGACCGCAAAAAGGACGTTATCGCGAGTTTATGCAGTGTGATGTCGATGTGGTTGGGACAACCTCCACGACGGCGGAGTTAGAGCTCCTTGATTTGGTGCTTACGGTCTTTACCGAACTGAAGCTCCCCGTGGAAATCCAAGTGAACTCTCGCAAAATCTTAGAGGATATTGCCGAGCTCATGGGGCATCCGGAGTTGCTCGTCCCCATGACCGTCACCTTAGACAAGCTGGACAAGGTGGGCGTAGAAGCTGTTTCCGAAGAGCTAAAAGAAATGGGGTTTGCGGCAGAGGACTTACAGGTTTTATTGAGCTTGTGTTCGCAGTGTACCCCAGTTAACATGATGACGGTGAGTGAACCGTGGCGGAAGTGTTCGCCCGTGTTTGACGCTCATTTCAAAGAACTGATGGGCTTCCTCTGTCTCTTACAGGCGTTAACGAACGAAGAGTATGAAGAGACCGTCGACACCCTTTATCCGTGTGTTTGGGATTTGGTTCGCTCTGACGATGAGGGCGGGGAGTGTGGTCACGTGGTGCGCTTTGTGCCCTCCCTTGCGCGCGGTTTAAGTTATTACACGGGGATGATCTTCGAGGTGAAGATCCGAGAGGCACAGATGGGGTCGGTGTGTGGTGGAGGACGCTATGACAACCTAACGGGGATTTTCGGTCTGCCGGGCGTGAGTGGTGTCGGGCTCTCTTTTGGTATTGACCGCATTTGTGACGTGATGAAAGAGCGAGGGTTGCTCCTCGGGGAGGAGACGGGTATCGATATCCTTTTGATGAACGAATCTCGTGAATATAGCACGGCATTTGTGCACGTCGCAGACGTTGCAAGGAAGTTGCGAGGGGCGGGCTTTAGTACGCTCGTTTTGCCCGATGAAGCCCCGTTGAAAAAGCATCTGGAGTATGCCAACAAGCACCACATCCCCTTTGTAGCGTGGTTGGTGGAGTCGTCACAGCTTAAGCTCCGAGATATGAACCATGGTAACGAGTTTCAAGGAAACGTCGCTGAGGCGATCGCATGGCTCGCTACAAACCGATAGAGTAAGAACCCAACGAACGTAATTACGAAAGTATGAAGAACGTCTTTTACATCTCCCCCGAACCTCTCACTTTGGAACAACTGGAAGAGCTGCTCGCTTTTCCCTCCATCCGCGTAGAGCTCTCTGCCGAGGCAGAGGCGCGCATTCAGAAGTGTCGCGACTATCTCGACCGTAAGATGGAGACTGAGTCAAGCCCCATCTATGGCATTACCACGGGCTTTGGCTCGTTGTGTAACCGGAGCATCAGTCGTGAGGAGTTGACGACCCTCCAAGAAAACCTCGTGAAGTCGCACGCATGTAGCACGGGTGAGGAGTTGCATCCAGATATCATCCGTTTGATGCTTCTCCTCAAGGCGCACGCGCTCTCGCTGGGTAACTCTGGGGTACAGATTGCGACCGTACGGCGCATCTTAGACTTTTACAACAATGGCGTTTTGCCGGTGGTCTATGATCGTGGTTCGCTTGGCGCATCGGGCGACCTTGCACCGCTCGCCAACCTTTTCCTCCCGCTCATCGGGTTGGGAGAGGTCCGTTTTGGTGACGAACGCAAGCCGGCTGCGGAGGTTTGCAAGCACTTTGGCTGGGAGCCTATCAAGTTACAGTCAAAGGAGGGGTTGGCGCTTCTCAATGGGACGCAGTTTATGAGCTCTCACGGGGTGTATGCGCTCCTCAAGATTCGTCGCTTGTCGGTGTGGAGCGATATGATTGCTGCCCTCTCGCTTGAGGGGTTTGATGGGCGGAAGCAGCCGTTCCACCCCAATATCCAAACGGTGCGCCCCCATGCAGGACAAGCGGAAACGGCGGCTGCGGTGCGTAAGTTCCTTGAAGGGAGTGAGCTTATCGCACGCGAAAAGATACACGTGCAAGACCCGTACTCCTTCCGTTGCGTCCCCCAAGTACATGGGGCATGTAAGGATGCGATCCACTATGCGGAAAAGGTCGTCTTGACCGAGATCAACTCTGTGACAGACAACCCGACCATCTGGCCTGACGAAGACCTGATTATCTCGGGGGGGAACTTCCACGGCGAGCCTTTGGCGTTGACCTACGACTTCTTGGCGATGGCGGTCTCCGAGCTTTCGAACATCTCTGAGCGTCGCGTCGCCCAGCTCATCTTCGGGCTGCGCGAACTCCCTGAGTTCCTTATTGCAAAGCCAGGTCTGAACTCCGGCTTTATGATCCCACAGTATGCCGCAGCGGCGATGGTGAGTCAAAACAAGCAGCTCTGTACACCCTCGAGCGTAGACTCTATCGTCTCTTCCAATGGGCAAGAAGACCTCGTCTCGATGGGGGCTAACGGAGCGACCAAGCTGTTGCGTGTTGTAGATAACACCGAGCGGGTGTTGGCTATCGAGCTCATGAATGCGGCACAAGCGATAGAGTTCCGCCGTCCGGCAAAAAGCTCGCCGATCTTGGAGAAGATGCTCGTCGCCTTCCGTGCCGAAGTGCCCGCGGTGGATGTTGATCGCGTCATGTATACAGAGATTGAACACAGCCTTGCCTTCCTGCGCAAGACCAATCCTGCAAACTTCTTTTAAGGGGGCATTTCTACGGAAAGAATAATGGGGAGGATAGTTGCATTAGATGTGGGGCAAAAACGCACAGGAATTGCCGTTACAGACCCCATGCAGGTCATTGCTACGGGGCTATGTACACAGCCGACGCACGAGGTAGTCAACTTCCTCAAGGAGTATCTGGCGACGAACGAGGTCGAGCTCCTTGTCGTCGGCGAGCCGAAGACCGTGCATGGCGTCCCATCCGAGTCAATGCAGTTTATCACCCCTTTGCTTAAGCATATCGAGCGCACCTTCCCCGAGCTCCCTATCCAAATGCATGACGAGCGCTTTACCTCCCGCATGGCGCAGCGTGCGATCTTAGAGAGTGGTGCGAAAAAGAAACAGAGACAAGACAAAGGACTGGTGGATAAGGTGAGCGCCACCATTATCCTCCAGTCCTTTCTAGAAATGCGGGATTGGAACAATATGCACCCATGAGACCTATCTTCGTTTACGGCTCTGCCGTCCTTCGGAAAGTTGCCAAACCGATAGACCCTACCTATCCCAACTTGAAAGAACTCGTTGCGGAGATGTGGGAAAGTATGGAAAAGTCTGACGGGGTGGGGCTTGCTGCGCCACAGATTGGTCTTTCTATACGCCTCTTTGTGGTGGATGCCGCCGCATTTGTGGCGCAATATCCCGAAGCTAAGGGCTTTCGCAAGGCGTTTATAAACGCGCAAATCTTGGAATATGGCGCGGAAACGATTCCCTTTAACGAGGGGTGTCTGAGTGTGCCGGGCATTCATGGCGACGTGGTACGCCCGACCTCGATCCGGATAGCCTATTGCGACGAGGACTTTGTGCAACACGAGGAAACCTATACGGGTATCGTGGCGCGCATTATCCAGCACGAGTATGACCACATTGAGGGAAAGCTCTTTGTGGATCGCTTCTCGCCGGTAAAGCGGCGGCTCATTCAAGGTAAGCTGCGCAATATAGAGCGTGGCAAGTTTACCGCGGACTATCCCTGTAAGCTTGAATAACAGAGGGCTTCTTTTGGATGAGGCGCGACTCGCCGAGTTGATCGACCCAGCCGAGCCTCCCTACCGCGGCACGCGTCCGCGGCTGTTCCTTTTCTTCCTTCCCTACGTGGTGGGGTGTGCATTAGCATTGCGTGGTGGCGTCGTTGTAACCGATGCCACCTTTTTTTTAATCCCTATTCTGATCGCCCTCTTGCTAGAGTATTTGGGGGGCTATCTCTATTCGCGACACTTTCCATGGCTTAAGGCGGGCAGAATCCTCGCTTTAATGCTCGCGCTGGGGCTCTTACTCGGAAGCAGGGTAAAAACGCAGGAAAACACACTTCTACCACCGCCAAAGACCCTTCCAACGGTTGTCCGACTATTGACTGACCCGAAGCTTAATCTGTGGGGAGCGAATGCTCAAGTCTCATTACGCCTCGTAGGAGACTCTTGTGGGGCGTGGCAGACCTACGACCTTCGTGGGAAATTGCGTTTCTATGCGGAGGATTCGGTTGCAATGACGCTCCGAGCAGGGGATATTGTTGTGGCACAAGTCAACTTTCGGCAGTATGCCAATCGCGACTCGGTGACGGGGTTTGATTATGTAGCGTGGCAGCGTTCGCAGGGGAGTCTCTTTACGGCGCGTGTACGTGCCAATACGGCACGGCGAATTGGGCACGAGGTGTCGTCGGCGTCCTTTTCGCTATTTTCGCAGATACATGCCCACGTCCTTAAGGCTTATGCGGCGGCGGAGCTCTCAGGGCAGCCGCTTCAATTGGTCAAGGCGATGAGCGTGGGCGACCGCTCCGACCTTGACCAAGAGATCCGTCAGTGTTTTTCGCGTGCGGGCGTGGCGCATGTTTTAGCCCTTTCGGGACTACACGTGGGGTTCATCTATATCCTTCTTTCTTATTTTGCGCGCGTCTTCTTGCTAACCTCTTGGTGGCGTCGTTTGCTTCGCCGTTTGTTACCCTTGTTGGGCGTTTGGCTTTTTGTCGGGGTGGCGGGCGCTACGCCTTCTCTTTTGCGTGCGGCGATTATGCTCACGGTTTGGGGCATTTCGAGGTTCGCGTATGTTCGGTTACATCCGCTAGACGTCCTCGCAATTGCGGCTTTCGTTATCTTGTGGTTTAGCCCTGAGTCGCTCTTTTCGTTGAGCTTCCAACTCTCTTTTGCTGCGCTATTGGGGATTGTCCTTCTCTATCCCTACGTTCGAGCTGTGATCCCCCTGCGTCCTGCGTTGTGGCGATGGGGGGCAGAGCTCCTTGCGGTCTCGTTGTGTGCACAACTGGGGACGCTCCCCATCACGCTTTATGTCTTTGGGACGCTCCCGCTTTTGTCGCTCTTTACAAACCTCGTGGTTATCCCGCTCGTGACGATTATTGTTCCCAGCGCGTTGCTGTTGGCATTCCTACCACTCGGTTCGCTCGTATCTCAGGGATTGGGCTTTTTGCTTCAGAATGCCGCTTCGTTTCTGATTGGGGCGACTGAGAAGATCGCCCCCTTGCCGTTTATCTCGCTTACAGGGGTGTATATCCCGCTCTGGGCGGCGTGGTTGTTGGGACTTTTTTTATTAGGGATTGGGCTCGTGAGGTTGCTAAAGGAGGGGGAAAGGGGAAAAAAGAAATAATGGCGTTGCGCAGGAAGACTAGCAGCGGTAAGTATCGTTAGTCGTGATGAGAGGCGATATGTGCGCGTTGTTCTTTCAAGGTGTCTAATCCTCTTTGAATGAGTGGCAAGAGCTCCTCTGTTAAAACGAACATATTGGTGGAAAAGAGTGTGGGAAGTCCGTTTTTATCCTCTGAATAAGCGTTTTCCGCATTTCGGGTTGCCGTCTCCACATCACAGATAGCCCATTTGGGGTTAATCCCACCTTTTACTTTTTCGTTGAGATACCTCTTCAAGGCTTGGCTCGTTTTTAGCGGGTTGCTGGGAATAGTAAAATCTTGGAGTGGGGGCTGGCATTTCCCGTAGTAAAGCCAAATCTCGAAGCAGGGATTGCTAATAATGAGGGAGAGCTTTTCGGTTATACACTCGGGGAGGATCTCTTTAAGTTCGATGTAGAAGTCGTCTACATCAGAAACAAGGAATATCTTGTCTGGGTTCTCCTCACTCTGACTCGTTGCATAGTACTTCTTCTTCTCCCTTGCAACCGCTAACAAACCTGATGGATTCAAACGAGTGCGATCTGTGATAAAAGCGAGCTTTAAGCGTTGAAATATCGTTTGCTGTTTCAGCAACGTAAAGTAGTCGCGTTCTCTTTTTTCGCCTCCTGCGATCACGATATAAAAAGCCTCGGGTAACCTCGCTCCGTCCTCCTTTCGGTATCCCTTTCCGGCGTCTTTTATGGGCACAGTTGCCCCTTGCTGTTTTACTGCCTCTTCTTTGGGAGTAACGGCAAGAGGCTCTTTTTGAGGGGCGATCTTTTCATAGCACATCGTCCGTATCATTTATTGTCACAACAGGCACTCCGCCGTAACGCCCCTCCAAATACCCACGTTCGATATCTGGGGTGTTATCTAGCTTATACTCGTTAAGCGAATACATTTGGGTTGTCCCATTCTCTTTTGCCGTCAGCCAGATCTCGTCTGGTCTTAGCAACTCTTGCTGATTTAATAGGATTGTGGCGTGGGTCGTAAAGATCAACTGTCCATTGCTTGGGTTTCGCCCATAGAAGTCTAATAGCTTGAAGATAAGATCAGGGTGGATACTATTGTCGAGCTCGTCAATGCACAGGTAACGGATTGAGTGCCCCGACTCGGAAGTCTTGCAACTCCCCTTCGCT
>CALHZE010000081.1 GCA_938040915.1 uncultured Bacteroidia bacterium
GCTTAAGCGTAGCAAAGCCTTTTGCTCCTTCTTCCTCCCTCATCATCTTGACTGCGTTGGTCCACACACACGCCCTCCGCGCTAGGAGCGCCCTTCGCCGACTTGAAACAACGTCCCCACGGGGCACACAAAACGACAATAGGCACGAGGCACAAAAACAGACAACACCACAAACACCCCTGCCAGTAGCCATACCACCCACGAAGACGACTGTAAAAGAAACGCCGAAAAAGGCTCGTAATCGACCCACGTAAACCACACCCCCGTCCACAAACACAACATCAACAGCACCCAAATCACCTGCCGCACCGTGTTAAGGCGTTTTACCGTTCGCTCCCCCAGCCGCCACTTTCGCTTGCTACAACGACTCGCCAGCTCCTGTGCGGCACCAAACGGACAAAGGTGATGGCAATAGTGTTGCTTTTTCCCGAAAAGCGGATAAATAAAGGCTATCACCAACATCAACGGCACAAGCAAGGTCGTGAGCCGTACCCCATGAGAGGCATACCCCACCAACGACGAGTAGGAGATAAACGCCCCACACCAGAACCCCAACACCCCCACATCGAGGATCTGTTGCACGATACGGTAACGACGATTCTTCACCCACAACGGCACCAGCGCCCCTGCCAACACCACGAGTAACCCCGCGAGGTGTTGCAGACTCCACTCGATATCCGAATACCACAGGCGTGCCGCCAACGGGTGTTGTTGCGCGTAGGCGAGCCCTCGCTCCATGTTGCCGATGATGGCACGCGAGGTAAACGTCGCCCCTGAGATGACATCGACCTTTACGCGAGATGCCTCGGCGAGCGCCTTCCCCTCCCATTGCGAAAAAAGTACCTCCGTACGACGAAAGAAACTCGGCGTCTCCGAATGGGCGAGCGGCATAATGCGCTCTATCACCCCATCGCGCAGGGTGATCTCCAAGGGCATCGGTCCTGCAAAACCGATGATGTCGCCCCCCAGCTGGGTCGTGCGGAGGTGTACCACCCCCTCGGCGTCTACCCATTGCACCGCCTCCTCACTCGCGTGTGTTGCGTTGAGGTTATACCCTAACCACGTGCCATCGCGACGGATCGCCACCACCGAGATCAATATAAAGCAGACCACCAACCCCAACAGACGGGGGAGGAGTTGCCGCAAGTGTCTCTTCTCCATTCGCCCTCTTTTTCTTCGTTTAACGCACGCCTTTCCTCTTTAGTTTTTGGAAACTGTCTACACGGGCGCACGCCTTTAGCGCAGCCAGGAACTTTAGGAATTCCGAATCCTCCTTTCTAAACGATAGTCAGAAGAAATGAGAACGGAAGTAAAGGAAGTCGTCTAAAAACAGGGAAACTCGGGGACGTCTTTTTGGGGGAGCGACTCCCTAGCGATCCCCTAGCGATCCCCTAGCGACTCCCTAGCGACTCCCTAGCGACTCCCTAGCGACTCCCTAGCGACTCCCTAGCAACTCCCTAGCAACTCCCTAGCGACTAGCACGCAGTACGCGGCAAAGGCAAGGAGATTAAGGAAAAAATAAATAGCGCAATGCGATGCTGGAATATCTTTTTACCGCACATCGCGTCCCCCATCGTCGGCGTAGGATTGCCGTTTGTCTACGACACATCCTAGCAATGTGTTACCTTTGCGAAAGGTCTATACGAAACAGCCATGCATCCTGCCGCTATTTACCGCTCCCTACCGCCTTTGGTCTTAGCCTCGGCTTCGCCCCGTCGTGCACAGCTCCTGACAGAAATGGGCTTGGCGTTTGAAATCTGCCGGAGCACCGTGGACGAACAAGAGATCTTCCGCCACGAACCCCCCTCCTCGCTCGAAGAAAGAGTCCTCCGAGTGGCCAATGCCAAACGCGAAGACGTCTGTCTTAACCTCGCCGACCTGCGTCCTGACTTCCACGACATTATGGTGCTTGCTGCCGACACCGCAGTCTTCCTTGACCATACCCGCCTCGACAAACCTCAAAACCTCAACGAGGCGCGCCACACCCTCGCGCGTCTGGCAGGACATACCCACACGGTCATCTCCGCGCTCTCGCTCTCTTACAACGACGTCGTCTTGACCGCGACCGACACAGCACACGTCTCCTTTGCCCCTGACCTTGCCGCCGAAATCGAATATTACCTCGCTACCCAACCTCCCCTTGACAAAGCCGGAGCCTATGGCATCCAAGACTGGTTGGGGCTCGTGGGAATCCAACGACTCGAGGGCTCCTATACCACCGTCATGGGGCTACCCACCCACCGCCTACACCGACTCCTCTTGCAAATCCTTCTCATGCACTTAGCGCGCTAAAGGGATGTGGCAACGGTGCACCTTAGGGATACTCGCCTTTCTCTTTTTCGCTTTACCAGTAGGGGCACAAGTCGTCCTCAGGGGCTCGGTGCTCGACTTTGAGCGTCAACCCGTGCCCAATGTCAACATCATTCTGAAAGAAACTGGCAAGGGGACGACGGCGCACGCCAACGGCTCGTTTGAGCTCACACTGCCCTCACAACGGCAGCTCCATCTCCGTTTCGAGGCGATGGGGTACCAGCCCATCGACACGGTCGTCTCTACCTTTACCCAACGACTCCCACCGATGAGTATCCTCCTCGAGGAACAAGTCACTCAAATCGACCAAGTCGCCGTCATCGGTCAACGACGCAATTTTGCCACCCTTGAGCATATCGACGTCAAGACGATCTCAACGATGCGCACCTCCTCGCTCGGAATAGAGAATTTGGTGAAGACCCTCCCTGGGGTACAGTCGGCTAACGAACTGAGTTCCCAGTACTCCGTGCGCGGAGGGTCGTTTGACGAAAACCTCGTCTATATCGACGGGGTCGAGGTCTACCGACCGACGCTCGTCCGCTCCGGCAATCAAGAGGGGCTTTCTGTGATCAACCCCGATATGGTCGAGAAGCTTACCTTCTCTGCGGGGGGCTTCCCTGCCTACTATGGAGACAAAATGTCCTCGGTGCTCAGTATCCAGTACCGCACCCCCCGACAAGTTGCCGCCAAGCTCCAACTCGGGCTGCTGGAAAATAGGCTCTTGCTCGAGGGGATTAACCAAAACAAAAACCTCGGCGCACTCGTCGGCTTCCGCTACAAGACGACACGACTCCTCCTCAGTACCACTGACACCCAAGGCGACTACTCGCCCGCCTTCCTTGACCTCCAAGGTAAGTTCCATTACCGCCCCGCCCCGCGCCTCGCGATTAACCTTGTGGCGGGGCTCGCGCGCAACGCCTATCGTTTCATTCCCAAAGTAAAAAGAACCAATATCAATACCTTTACGGGTGGGTTTCAGCAATTTACAGTCTACTATGAGGGCAAAGAGGAAGACGAGTATAACACCGCCTTTGCCAACGCCGACCTCAGCTTTCAACCCACCCCCGACTGGGATCTAAGACTTAACCTCTCGGCTTTTCATACCTCTGAGTTTGAGTCGTTTGACATCCTCGGCGAATACTGGATCTCTGATTTACAGTCCGAGGGCACCCCCCTCTCTAAACTCAACGACTCGCTCGCAAATTTCGGCGTGGGCGGCGCGCTAGACCACGCGCGCAACCACTTCAATGCGTGGGTTGCCGGTAGCCAACTCAGTGCCCGCTACACCTTTGGTGCACACGCGCTACAGTGGGGCATTGAGGCAAAACAACATCTCCTTGACCACCGCCTCGCCGAGTGGCACGTCGTCGATAGTGCTGGCTATACCCTGCCGCGCAACAACCTCGCGTTCGACGAATCGCAATCGATGCGCGCCGTGGGGGATACGCGTTACCTCCGGCTCGCTGCCTATACACACCTCCATTTAGAGAAAAGCCTCTGGCTAACGAAGTGGGAACTCGACGCCGGTCTCCGCCTCTCCACCCGCGACCGTTGGGATAACCCTCGACTCAGCCCTCGTCTTGCCCTCACCGTCTCGCCAGAGACACTCCCCAATCTCTCTTGCTACTTCGCTTCGGGCTTCTACTACCAGTACCCCTTTTACCGCGAAATGCGAGACCGACGCGGCAACCTCTACCCTACGCTCGACCCACAACGCGCACTCCACTTCGTCCTCGGCTCAAGATGGAGCTTTCCCACGGCTATCTACCCATTCCGCGTACAGCTCGAGCTCTTTCAAAAGGAGCTCTCCTCACTCATCCCCTACACGGTGGAAAACCTTTCCCTCCGTTACGAGGCTGCCAACATTGCCGAGGGGCGCATCCGAGGGCTTGACCTCAAGGTACACGGCGAGATCGTCCCTGGGGCTGAGTCGTGGTTGAGTCTTTCGCTCATGAAGGCACAAATGCACTTTACGGGCGAGGCGCGCGAAACGGCTAGACAACCCCAAAACGGGGCAGAGTTCCCCATGCCCTCTGATCAACGCTTTGCTGTTTCAGTCTTCTTGCAAGACTACCTCCCCAACCTTCCCTCCTACAGCGTCAATCTTACCGCACACTACGCGTCTGGGCTGCCATTTACGCCACCTAACGCTCGTTACGGAGTCATTGGCAACCTTCCCTCTTACAAACGCGTAGATATAGGCTTTGAGAAAGTTTTCAAGTCGACACAGCATACCGACCTCTGGTTGCGCCACACCGATTGGCTCAAAGAGTTTGTCGTGGGGGTCGAGGTGTTAAATCTCTTAGATATTTCTAACACCTCGTCGCTGCTCTGGATCACGGTGCCCTCCCTCCAAGGAGGCTTTACGCGCCTTGCCGTGCCCAACTACCTCACCGCGCGTTGTGTCAACTTCCGAGTGCGGCTCGGTTTCTAGCATGAAAGAGCGGGGAAGCAACGAAACCGTATAATCGTGCGCATCAACGAATAGCGACACGTGCCGTGTTATGGGGGACGTTACACAGACGACGGATATCTCGACGAGCTCGGCAAAGAAAAACAGACGCAGCACAGAATCCGATTTTTCTTTGTAACATTACAGCGCGTTACTTACGGGGCTTCCGAATCTAGACACCATTGATAAAAAAAATGCAACGCTTTCTCTCTCTCTTAGGGCTATTGCTCTTTTTACTCCCCCTTTCGCCACAAGCGCTTTATGCACAGCCCACCGCGGCCTATTGGTTTGAGGGCTATGTCTATGGCAATGCGACAGACAAGGCTGACCAACGCGCCGCCAACTTGCCCGTGGTGCTTGCCTTGGCGAGCGCCCCAAAAAACTATCTGGCGATCACGGTGACCGATGGGGCAGGCTTCTTCTCTTTCCGAGGCACTCCCATTGAGATCAACAAGCAGTATCTCATTACCCTCCTCTACGGGGGGGCGCGTAACGAGAGCTATAAGGCACTCCGCTTTGACGCCGCACCGTCGCTCAAAGGCGCTATCGCCTCCGATATCAAGACGCGCGTCCGTAGCGACTTTTACACCACCACCGCCATACCACTCGCAAAACAGAAGGGCACTACGCTGCTCAAAACCGTGCTGGCTAAGAACCCCTCCTTGCAGCTCAAAGCAGGCGTTTATTACATCAAGGGAAAGAAGGGACTCCCTGCCATCTTTGTCAATGGCAAACGCTACTATGACAAGGAGTTCCTAACCCTCTTAGAGGGGCTTACGGTCGATAAGGTCGCCTCGGCACGCATTTTGCGCTTTAAGGTTGCAAATAAATTCGTGCCCGGCGTGCTCGATATCAAGCTCAAGCAAGGCGAGGCTGTGCCGCTCAATGCGTCACACAACTTCGTCCCTTTGCCCAAGAAGTAACATCACCACGCAAGGAAGGGCACACATACTAGCGCGAACCTTTGTGTATGAAACGGTCTCTTTGTACTACTACGCTCTTCCTCACTTCTTACATTCTAACCCTTGCGCTGATGGGGTGTTCTGGCGGTCGGAGTCATTTCTTTGTCACACGTTGGGAGTTGCCCGACTCGGCAACCCTTTACTTCCCCCTCCAAGGGAAATATCAGTTTCGTTGGCATCGGGTGGGCGATACCGATTATGCGGCGTGGCACGAGGCAGACCTTTCTCATACCGAGGTCCTCTCGATTCGTCTAGACGAGGCGGGGCTCTATGATATCGAGGTGAAACCCGCCGACTCGCTCCGTTTCCAGATGGTTAGAGGCGACAACGAGGTCGTGGAACAGATGCTTAACTACGATTCGCTCTACGTGGTGGGGTCTAACGACTACCTGCGCGAGGTCCGTAGTTGGGGAAATGTTAAGTGGTACTCCATGCGTCTCGCCTTTGCGGCTTGCGAAAAACTCCAAATTGCTCCATACGCCGGACGCCCCAATCTCGCTGGGTGTGGCGACGTCGCGGCGATGTTTTACCGTTGCGCGTCTCTTAACTCAGACCTCTCGAGGTGGAATGTCAGCACCGTCTATTTCCACTCCGATATGTTTTACCGTTGCCCCAACATGGAGCGTAAGTTACAACCTAAGTTCTCAAGGTATTAGCCCCCTCACACACTCTCTCGGTTATGATCACATCCTCCACGTAAAGGAAAGGACTCTCTAAACAAAGATAGGAGTAGGAAAAAGAATGCCGCGCGTATCCAATACAGGACAGGTGATGCCTGCCTCCCCCATCCGCAAGCTTGTGCCCTTTGCCAATGCCGCAAAAGCGCGAGGAATCAAGGTCTACCACCTCAACATCGGGCAACCCGACATCAAGACCCCAGAGTGTGCCCTCAATGCCATCCGTAACATAGCGACCCCCGTGATCGCTTATACCGATTCGGCTGGGTATCTCTCCTATCGTGAGGGGCTTGTCAAATATTACCACGGCTTGGGGATCGAGCTCTCTCCCGCCGATATCATCGTGACTAATGGCGGCTCAGAGGCCATCATCTTTGCCTTTCTTGCCTGCCTCGATCCTGGTGATGAGGTGATTATCCCCGAGCCCTTCTATGCCAATTACAATGGGTTTGCCGTACAGGCTGGTGTAAAGGTCGTCCCCGTGCCCTCCTCCATCACCAACGACTTTGCGCTACCATCGGTAGAGGAGTTCGAAAAACGGATTACCGCGCGCACAAAAGCCATCCTCATTTGCAACCCCAACAACCCGACCGGATATCTCTATTCCAAAGCCGAGATCGAGCAGTTGGGTGTCATTGTTAAGAAACACGACCTCTTCCTCATGGCCGACGAGGTCTACCGAGAGTTCTGTTACGGTGGCGAAAAACACTTCTCGGTCATGGAACTCAAGGGGCTCGAGCAACACACCATCCTCTTCGACTCGGTTTCTAAACGTTACAGTATGTGTGGCGTCCGTGTCGGGGCTTTCGTCTCGCGCAATGCCGAACTCGTTAAGAATGTGATGAAGTTTGCCCAAGCACGTCTCTGCCCCCCTTCGTTTGGGCAAATGGCAGCAGAGGCGGCTCTCTCTACCCCAAAGGCTTACTTTGACGAGGTGTATAATGAGTATATAGCGCGACGCGACGTGATGGTCGAGGCTCTTAATAAGATGGAGGGCGTCTACTCGCCCTGTCCCAAGGGGGCGTTTTATACCGTAGCTAAACTACCGATTGACGACGCAGATCGGTTTGCCAAGTGGCTCTTAGAGGAATTCTCTTTCGAAGGAAAGACCGTGATGGTCGCCCCAGCCACAGGCTTCTATGCGACGCGGGGGTTAGGGAAAAACGAGGTCAGGTTGGCCTATGTACTCAAGATCGAAGACCTCCGCGAGGCGTTGCATGTGCTCGAGGAGGCGTTGAAGGTTTACCCAGGAAGGTGTTAAGTCGGATGGTCTCTTTTCTTTACAGGGGCGTAGTGCGCTACGCCCTTTTGTTTTGCTTTTTTCTCCCCTTTACAACCTTGGCGCAAGAGGTGGTGGTGGGTGCGGCGCGTTTTGAGATCTACCAATCGTGGCTGGTCAACAAACGGGTGGGGCTCGTTTGTAATCATACCTCACGCGTGGGCGAGCGACTCCTGTTCGATACGCTCCGCGCGCGCGGCGTATCGGTCGTACGGCTTTTTACCCCAGAACATGGGCTTGAGGGAGTGGCAGATGCCGGCGAGCGCGTCAAGAGCACGGCAAAGCAACACGATCTCCCCGAGGTGGTCAGCCTTTATGACCACGACAAGCGCCCCCCGTTGAGCAAAATCAAAGACTTGGATGTCATCCTATTTGACTTGCAAGATGTCGGGGTGCGTTGCTATACCTACATTTCCACGCTGCAGTATGTGATGGAAGCCTGCCTTGAGGCGAAAAAGCAACTGGTGGTATTAGACCGCCCCAACCCTAATGGGCACTTTGTCGACGGCCCCCTGCGTGGGGCGAAATATAAGTCCTTTGTGGGGATGCACCCTGTCCCTTGGGTACATGGCATGACCGTAGGAGAGTTCGCACGGATGATTGTCGGCGAGGGTTGGTTGCCTCCTCATCCTGATAAGTTGCAACTCGAGGTAGTCGCTTGTGCAAACTATACCCACTCCACCCCTTATGCCCCGCCCGTGCCGCCATCGCCCAATTTGCCTAACCTGCGTGCAGTGCTCCTATACCCCTCGTTAGCC
>CALHZE010000082.1 GCA_938040915.1 uncultured Bacteroidia bacterium
TCAGCCTCTTACGAAATTTATTGAGCGTCTTTTCGCGCTGAGCCTGTGAAATTTCTCCGTGCAGCCCCTCCGCCGCATAACCATTCTCAATCAGTCGAAAAGAGAGTTCGTCCACATCCGTTCGCGTACGACAAAAGACTAGCCCGTAAAAATCAGGTTCAATATCTACGATACGCGTCAAGGCATCAAACTTGTCGCTCTCCATCACCTCAAAGTAGATCTGATCGGCAAGGTGCGTCGGCTTCTGCTCCCTATCCACTTGGATGCGCTTGACATCGCGCATAAACTTCTTTGAGAGCTCTACGATTTGATCGGGCATCGTCGCCGAGAAAAGCAACATCCGATGTGTCGAGGTTACCTGCGCCAAGATCTCCTCTACGTCCTCAATAAAGCCCATATTGAGCATTTCGTCAGCCTCGTCAAGGACACACCAACTCACATGATTGAGGACGAGATCTTTACGGCGCAACAAATCGAGGATACGTCCCGGCGTCCCAACCACTAGATGTGCTCCTCGTTTAAGTCGCCGCTGCTGTTCGGAAATAGATTGTCCGCCGTAAACGGTCAGTAACTGTATCTTTTTCTCTCCACGCATCGACGCAAGCTCCTCAGTCATCTGCACAGCAAGTTCGCGCGTTGGTGCTAAAATCAATGCCTGTGGTTCAAGCAATGAAATGTCGATACGTTCCAAAATAGGCAAGCCAAACGCTGCTGTCTTGCCGGTTCCGGTTTGAGCTTGGGCGATAATATCACACTCTTCTTGAAGAAGCACGGGGATCGCCAAACGTTGTATCGGCGACGGACGCTCAAATCCTTTCGACGCGATCGCTTCCAACGAGTCTGCAGACAAACCGAGGTCTGCAAAACCTATTTCGATATTTTCCTGTTCTGTCATGAATCTAAAACGAGCCACTCGCGGCTCTACTGAGATTGAGAAGTTGTAAAGTTTCTAGGAGAGCTATTCCCTTTTTTCTAATATCTGTCGCCCTTTCGTCTCCCAGTTCTCTAACAAATCGAGGGCACACTTGACCTCTTCGTCGCGAAGGTGAAGTACACGGTGCATAGCCTCAAAACTATACAACGAACGCGCCATATAAACCTTTGTATACCAGTTCAATTCCTGGATATCCACATCTGAGAGCGACGTTACTCCCCCTTCTAGCGCCTCCCCGCTTTTAGCGGCATAAGCCACAAGAGAAGCAACAGCCTCTGGCGCAAGCGAAAAGTCCGCTTTATAAGTCTCAATATCCGGATAGCGCTTCACAAGCGAATCTCTATGTGCCGTCACATAGTCAAATACCCACTGACCGACCAACCCGTGACGCAAAAGATTCGCCACATACTTAGAATTGAAAACCGTATCTAGCGGCACAAAGATATCAGGCATAATGCCTCCACCTCCATATACAGTCCGATGGGTTCGAAGCGTAGAAAACTTGAGACTATCGGGAAAATGGATACTGTCGCGGTGAAAAAGCTCGCCGTTCTTATAGCGCGACAAGAATTCTTCCCGATATTTGTTCCGCTCTCCGAGCGCATAGGGTGTTTGGATAAGACGATTACTCGGCGTATAATAGCGAGCGACCGTAATGCGATAGAGCGAACTATCTGCAAAAGAAAACTGGTTCTGCCCGAGCCCCTTGCCAAAAGTGCGACGACCGACAATCACAGCCCGATCCCAATCTTGTAACGCCCCAGCGAGAATCTCACTCGCAGAAGCGGAGTTCTCATCTACAAGCACGACCAAAGGAGTATTCAAAAATTTACTACCCGTTTCTATTGCTTCAAAATCTTGGCGACCTGTGCGACGTCCTTTCGCATAAACCACCATCGAGCCGGGGGGTAAGAATAGACTTGCCATCAAGAAGGCACCCTGCATTAAGCCGCCTCCATTGCCTCGGAGATCTACAATGAAAGATGTAGCTCCCTTAAAAGCAAGTTGCTCTAAAGCCCAAGCAAACTCCGCCACTGTCGGCTCTGCAAAACGAGTCACGCGGATATAACCAATCTTCGGTCGAATCAAATATGCTACATCCACGCTATGAAGAGGCACCGAATCACGTATCACGGTATATTTAGCCACCTGTTTATTCCGCAAAACGTCCAATGTGACTGACGAACCGCGTGGACCTCGAAGGTACTTCGCCACCTTCGAATTGGTCAGTTTGATGTTCGTAATCTTCTCGCCGTTCACCGTTAGAAACTTATCTCCCGCTCGGATTCCGACCCGCTCTGCTGGTGCGTCTGGGATTGTAGACATCACCACGAGCGTATCTCGTTGAAGAGAGAACTCGATCCCAACTCCAAAGAAATGCCCTAGGAGCTCAGACATAGCGTCCTCACTCTGCTCCTTGGGGATATAATATGAGTGGGGGTCTAGTTCTTGGAGCAACGCCGTGATTGCCTTATTTACCAGCTCTTTATCGTCAATGCTGTCGACATAGTAGAAGCGTAGCATCTGCATCAACTCCACCAGCTTGGTGTCATTTTTGACGGTCGCCGGCAAGAAGTATCTCTGCGAAGGACGCATAAGCTGCAATTGTTGTGCCGGAAGAAGCCCCGCCACACAAATCAAATACAGAAAAAGAAGACTCTTCAACCCACGCATAAATAATCTACCCATCCTCAACAGCACGCCCCTACCACTTCGTCTATTCCCACTCAATCGTTGCTGGGGGTTTCGAACTCACATCATAAACCACGCGGTTAATCCCCCGCACGCTGTTAATAATCTCATTCGAGATGCGCGCCAATATTTCGTAAGGGATAGGATACCAGTCGGCCGTCATGCCATCCACCGAGGTTACGGCACGCAAAGCCACAACACTCTCATATGTTCTTTCATCCCCCATGACACCAACCGAACGCACAGGCAAGAGGACTGCCCCTGCTTGCCAAATCTTCTCATAAAGCCCCGTGTCGCGCAAGATATCGATATAGATAGCGTCCGCCGCCTGCAGAAGCTTCACACGCTCTGGGTTTACCTCGCCCAAGATCCGAATCCCGAGCCCAGGACCAGGAAAAGGATGTCGCCCGAGGATCTCACTTGACACCCCCAACTCTTTTCCCACACGTCGCACTTCATCTTTGAAAAGCAAACGCAACGGCTCGACCAACTGCAACTTCATATCCTTGGGCAACCCTCCGACATTGTGGTGAGACTTTATCGTGACACTCGGTCCCCCCACGGCTACCGACTCAATAACATCAGGGTAAATCGTCCCCTGCCCTAACCATTTTACCCCTTCTAACGAAGCCGCCGCTTTGTCAAAAGTCTCTATAAAGCAACGCCCAATCGCCTTACGCTTTGCCTCTGGCTCGGTTACGCCCGCTAAGGCTGCATAAAAGACATCACTTGCATCGACCCCCACTACATTCAACCCCATGCCACGGTAAGAGTCTAAAACGTCTTCGTATTCCCCTTTCCGTAAAAGCCCATTGTTGACAAAAATGCAGGTCAACTGCGTACCAACAGCCTTGTGTAACAGAGCAGCCGCCACCGTACTGTCCACACCGCCCGAGAGCCCCAGTACTACACGATCGTTTCCTAACTTTTCGCGCAACTCGGTTACGGTCTGCTCGATAAACGCCTTAGGCGTCCAATCACACGCAAAACCACAGATATCCACAAGAAAGTTCTTTAGGATATCCTTCCCACAAAGCGTGTGAGAAACCTCTGGGTGGAACTGTAGACCAAACACCCTCTCCTCTGCTTGAAAAGCTGCCACAGGGATGCCCGTCGTTCGCGACAACACTCGCCAGCCCACAGGGAGGCTCTCGATACTATCGCCGTGTGACATCCAGACCTCCGACTGCGGAGCGACACCAGCAAACAACGGGCTAGAAATAACCTCTTGCAACGAAGCGCGCCCATACTCCCGCTTCTGCGAACGCACAACCTTACCTCCAAAATGAGAGGCAAGAAGCTGAGCTCCGTAGCAAATCCCCAAAACAGGATATAAGCGAACAAGCCCCTCCAAGTCAACTTGCGGCGCTCCCGCATCATGCACCGAACACGGACTCCCCGAAAGGATAACTGCCTTCCACGCCTCCTCCACACGTGGGACGTAACGATAAGGCTTCACCTCACAATACACGCCAAGCTCGCGTACGCGCCTCGCTATCAGTTGCGTATACTGCGATCCGAAGTCCAAAATCAGTAACTTTTCG
>CALHZE010000083.1 GCA_938040915.1 uncultured Bacteroidia bacterium
GGTCGTGTGGCGGATTATCTGGCTCTCTCTTTTCCTTCTCGGTCTCTTTCTTTTTATACGCGGTTACCAAGCCCGACAGTATCGCGAAACCATACCAGACGAGGCGCGTGCACGATCGCTTGCCCAGCGTTTTCACAAAGTGGTCGAGCAGCGTATGGAAAAGGGACGCGCCTTGGCTGAAAAGGTCGTCGATTACCGCCCAGCGCCCCTTGGGGTCAACCTCCTTGAGTACTGTGAGCAGGATATCATCCCCCCCCTCCACGCCGACCATCTTGAGCTCCTTGTGGCGCGACAAGACTCCATTATCCTTTGGACACTCCGTTATGGTGCAGATACGTGGACACAGCTCCAAAAGCTGGGCGAGGGCTATATCCACCTCTATGGTCGGTGGTATTACGTGCGTCACTATGACTTCCCCGATCACCGCGCGTATGTGTTAGCCAATATCCGCAGTGACTATCCGGTAGAGAACCAGT
The DNA here is from genome assembly GCA_938040915.1 of uncultured Bacteroidia bacterium. GTDB lineage: Bacteria > Bacteroidota > Bacteroidia > Bacteroidales > CAJPTX01 > Bacteroides_D. The sequence goes on from CALHZE010000083.1 coordinate 477, forward strand.
ATTTTACTCAAACCTGGGACCCGTCGCTCTCGTTCCTCTTTAGCGAACGCGTCCCCCCGTTGGAGGCAGAGTGTCGCGATCTCTTTAGTTACACCGAACGCATCGAACGCTCGTGGAGCGACAACCGCATTTCGGTGGGCTTCCTGCTTCTCTTTCTTGCCTTGCTGGCGTTCCCCTCGCTCTCCCTGCCGACACACCGCATGCTGTGGTCTGTCCTTGGCTCTTCGTTTGCTTTGGGGTTGCACTGGTTTTGCAAGAGCAACGGCTGGTTGGTAGGGGAGTTTGGTGACTTTTTTACCCCGAAGATCTTTGCTATTTCGGGGTGGCTCTCTTCGTTTGCTGATCTCTTTTACTATGCCCTTTTCTGTCTGGGGGTGGTCCTCCAGGTGCGGTGGATAACGCCATTAGAGGAGCTTTCGAAGCCAGAGGGGGAACGTTCTATTGGCTTTGCGGTGGCGTGGTTGCTGGGGACGACCTTTCTGCTCCAGGCCTTTACGTCGTTGGTTCACCAAGTGGTGTTTAACGCCACGATAACGCTCACGCCCTATAGTTTTGCCAATATGTCGCCTTATGCGCTGAGCGTCTTTTTTAGCTTGGCGGTCTTTGGTGTTTCGACGGCGCTCGCCTCGATCGTGGCGGCGCGGCTTATCAATCACCTCCCGCTTTGGGCAAAGGGCTTGATTTGGGCGACGGTCTTCTTGTTAGACTATTTCATCCTGCACCTTCATCACAGCCTCAGTATAGGGTGTGTGTTCTTTTTTAGTAGCCCTATTTTCCTCATTGTGGCAGTCCTCCACTGGAAAAAAGACTTTACGCTCTTTACGGGCTACTATATCCTCGTTGCGCTACTGTTTACTGGGGCTGTGGCGCTCGTGTTGGATCACACTGATGCGGAAAAGGATCGAGACGTCAGAGACTATATTGCTGAGTCGCTGACCAACGAGCGCGACCTAACCCTCGAGTTCCTGTTTACACACCTTACCGCCAATATTAAAAGCGACTCGACCCTCATCGCTCTTGCCAATGCCTCCGAGCCAGATATTGAGGCTATCAATGCTTACTTCCGCAAACGTTTTCATCGCGACTACTTGCTCGAGTATGACATACAGCTCACGTTCTGCTATCCGGAGACCAATATCCTCATAGACCAGACGGCGTTGACCAACTGCCAATCGTTCTTTTCGCGCATGATATATGCGCATGGCACCCTCCTCCTTGGCACCAATTTCTACTACCTCGTCAATCAGAATGGGCGCATCAGCTACCTCGGGCTCTTTAACTTTAGTGACCCTGCTCACGGACGGCGTTCGACGCTCTATATCGAGCTTGACTCGAAGCTCCCACACTATTACTGGGGTTACCCAGAGTTGTTGGTCGATAAGAAATATGCCCGTCCTGCCCCTCTTATGGGCATCTCTTCGGCGATCTATCTAGACAACCAACTCATGTCACAGACGGGTGACTATCACTACCCCGTCCAACTCCTAGAGGACTTGCTGAGCCTCAAGGAAAAAGAGACCAAGTTGTTAGACAAGCTCGGTTACTCCCACTTTGTGAAACGCCTCAACCCCCATACGGTGACCATCGTCTCTAAGCCGCTTCTTAAGCCGATTGAGTTGCTCGGTGGTATCGCCTACCTTGGGCTTATCTTCATCGTGGTCTTTAACTTCATCCTTTTGCCGGCACGGGTGCTCAATATTAACTCGTTTTTTATCTATGGCTTGGCGGGGCGCATCCAGCGCCTGATTCTCTACATGATGCTCTTTTACATCCCACTGAGCTTCATCAGCATACAGTATGTATTGCGGTCGAGCCTGCAGTCAGATGCTGTGGCACACCTGCAAGATAAACTAGCCATTGTGCTCAACGATTTGGAGGCGTCGCCGAGCATCCTCCCTTCGCTCCTCCACGATAGTCTTTTTGCCAACTGGGAGCTCACCTCCCTCTCCAACAAACTCTATTGCGACATCAATCTTTATGATACCGAGGGCTGGCTTGTGGGGAGTTCGCGTGCGGAGATTTTTCGCAAACACCTCCTAGGGGGGCGTATCCACGTCGCGGCATGGAATCGCCTGCACTGCCAATATGCCTCACAGTGGGTGCAGAACGAGTGTATCGGGGGGATGGACTATGCCTCTATCTATGCCCCCATCTACCACGGGGGAAAACTGACCGCTTACCTTAACCTTCCCTATTTCCGGAGTCCGTCGGTCGTCCAACATGAGTACATTCACCTTGTGGCGCTGATTCTCAATGTACTGCTCTTGTTTACCTGTGCCAAAGTCTTTGTGATGTTCCACTTCACAACCCAGATCACGCGTCAACTTCACGTCTTGCGCCATGGGGTGGAAAATGTCTCACTCGCCAATGCGAATCGCCCGCTCATCTACCGAGGGAATGACGAGATCGGGGCGCTCGTCACCTCCTATAATCGGATGCTTGCGCAAATTGCCGAGAGCGCCGAAGACCTCGCTAAGAACGAGCGCGAGAATGCGTGGAAGGAAATGGCGCGCCAAATCGCACACGACATCAAGAACCCCCTCACCCCCATGAAGCTGGGGCTACAACACCTCATCTTGATGAAACAGCAGGGACGTGAGGATTGGGATGAACGGTTTGAAAGCTATGCCAAAACCCTTGGCGACCAAATAGAAGCCCTCACGCAAACCGCCGACACGTTTACGCGCTTTGCGACCCTTACCCTAGGCAATGCGGAGCGAACCTCGGTGGGGGGCGTCTTGCGCTCGTCGCTCGATCTATTTCGTTCGCACAAAGAAATCGCGTTTAAGCAGTCAATTTCACTGACAGATGACGCAGAGGTATATATCGACCCAACCAACCTGCAACGCGTGTTTAATAACCTTTTTACGAATGCGGTGCAAGCCCTGCACGCGACCCCAGAACCGCAGATCTGTGTGACGGCGGCGGTGGAAAACAATTGGGTTCGCATCCACGTGGCGGATAACGGACCGGGGATCGACCCTGCCGTTCGCGACAAGATTTTCAATGTCAACTTCACGACCAAGAGCACGGGGCTGGGGCTCGGGCTTGCGATCACGGCAAATATTGTGCGAAGTGCGGGGGGAAGTATCTCTTTTGAGAGTGTGGCGGGGCAGGGGACTACCTTTACCGTAGCGTTGCCGCTCATGCTTAAACTCTCATCTCCTGTAGGGGCGTAGCGTGCTACGCCCCTACAGGAGTATCAACATGAATTATGGTAGGGGACGGGGGGGGCAAAACTTCTTTTAGGCGGACGCATCGCATTGCGTGCGTACATTGTTGGCAACAATGACTCTACGGAGCTCGTGCGGAGTGATATCGCCGCGCTTGTGTGATTTCCCAAATCAACCCGATTGGGGAGCTTCGTTGGGGCGAAACATGATTCTCCTCCTGCTATAAACCAGTGTCTTGACACACCTCCTTGTTCACGGTAATGAAAAACATGCAATGCAAGTAATGACACCTTCTCTTTTATATCTCGGCTTGGGGAGTAATCAAGGCGATCGTTTACACAACCTTGAGGCGATGGTGAACGCCTTTCCCCATTTCCAGCTTGTGGCGCAGTCTTCGGTATATGAGAGTGAGCCGTGGGGGTTTGCGTGTGAGACCCCGTTCTTAAACCAAGTGCTTATCCTTGACGTGGGGGCTCAGCCCCCTCACCCACTTACTATTTTGGAGAATATAAGGGAGGTAG
>CALHZE010000084.1 GCA_938040915.1 uncultured Bacteroidia bacterium
GCGAGAAACATCGCGCGTATTCGTAGTGACAAAAAGTAATAAGACGCTAGGGAGTGTAATCCTACTTATTGACAGTTACCCACGGTAAAGAGTTTTTTATCGAGGCGTGGAGGTTGTAGCCTCTGCGCCTCGCTTTTCTAAATACAAAGAGGATAGCGGATAATGAGTGCGAATGCAGAGTATCAGAGTCGTTTGACGAGCGCCACCGAGGCGATCAAGTCTATCAAGAGCGGTAACCGTGTCGTCGTAGGACACGCTGCCGGTGTGCCGAATGTGCTTCTCGAAGCTTTGGCGGATCACGCCACCGACTACGAGAATGTGGAAATGGTGCACATGTTTACCCTCGGCGAGGGTCGTTATATGGCCTCAGGGATGGAAAAGCATTTCCGTCACAACGCTCTGTTTGTAGGTGGTAACGCTCGCAAGGCCGTCGAGGAGAAGCGCGCAGACTTTACCCCCGTCTTCTTTCACGAAGTGCCGAAGCTGTTCCGCGAGGGGAATATGCCGGTTGATGTAGCTCTGGTGATGGTCTCGCGCCCAAATGAAGATGGCTACTGCTCTTATGGCGTATCGTGTGACTATTCGAAGCCTGCGGTCGAGTGTGCTAAGGTGGTTATCGCAGAGGCTAATGACCAGATGCCTTTTATCGCCGGCGGTGATAACTTGGTGCATGTGAGTAAGTTGAATAAGATTGTGGAGGTCTCCTATCCGCTCTTCGAGCTCCCTAAGGGAAAGATCGGAGATATCGAAAAGGCGATTGGAGAACATTGTGCTTCGCTCATTCCCGATGGAGCTACGCTCCAGTTAGGGATTGGCTCGATCCCCGATGCTGTGTTGCTCTTCTTAAAAGGTAAGAAAGACCTCGGGATTCACACCGAGATGTTCTCCGACGGGATTGTCGAGCTGGCAGAGGCTGGGGTTGTGACCGGAGCAAAGAAATCGATTCACAAGGGTAAGATGGTTGCAACGTTCCTTATGGGAACGCAACGCCTGTATGACTTTGCGAACAATAACCCGAATGTGGAAATGTACCCGTGTGACTATGTCAATGACCCCACGGTAATTGCAAAGAACGCCAACATGATCTCTATTAACTCTTGCTTGGAGGTCGACCTCATGGGGCAAGTGGTGTCGGAGTCTATCGGGTTGCGTCAATATAGTGGTGTGGGTGGACAGGTTGACTATGTCCGCGGTGCAAAGATGGGGCATGGTAAATCGGTGATGGCGATGCCCTCCACTGCTGCGAAAGGGACAGTCTCTCGCATTGTGCCGTTCTTGGCGCAAGGCGCGGCAGTAACGACTTCGCGCAACGATGTCGATTATGTGGTTACAGAGTTCGGGGTTGCGGCACTGTGGGGGAAGAGTCTTCGTGAGCGTGCTAAGGCGTTGATTGCGATCGCACACCCTGATTTCCGTCCGATGTTAGAGGAAGAATTTGCGAAACGCTTTTAAGGCGTTAAGGTGTTTAAGTGTTTAATATAATCAGGTTAGGTTATGCAGTTGTTTAAGTTACGCCCGACCATTGGTCGTTTTTACTCCTTCGGCGATTTTGCTAAGGAGTATGCGCTCGGCGAACGCGACTTGGTGATCACCAACGAGTTCATTTGGGCGCCCTATATGAAGGATCTGAACCTTAAGTGCCACTTTATTTTCCAAGAGAAGTATGGCGCAGGGGAGCCTTCGGATAAGATGATGAACGCGATGCTGGACGAAGTAAAGAAGGTGCAGTATGATCGCGTGATTGCTGTCGGTGGTGGGACGGTCATTGACTGTTCTAAGATCTTTGTCTTAGGTGGTGTGGATGATGTTGTGAAGGCTTTCGAGCGTTCTATTCCGATTAAGAAGGCAAAGCAACTTGTCATTGTCCCCACGACTTGCGGTACGGGGAGCGAAGTGACCAATATTTCTATTGCCGAGATTATCAGTAAGAACACCAAGATGGGGCTCGTTGATGACGAAATCTTGGCAGATTCGGCGGTCATGATCCCTGAGCTCTTGACGGGTTTGCCCTTCAAGTTCTATGTTTATAGCTCGATTGATGCGTTGATTCACGCGACCGAGTCTTTCGTATCGCCCAAGGCGAATGTTTACACGCAAATCTTTAGCCGTTCGGCGATGTCTACCATCATCGACGTATTTAAGGGTATTGCGCGCGAAGGGGAAGAGTATCGTAAGCAGCGCTTCGAAGACAAGCTCGTGGCAAGTAACATTGCAGGTATCGCCTTTGGGAATGCTGGGGTAGGCGCGGTACATGCGCTCTCGTATCCGTTAGGGGGAACTTACCACGTGCCTCATGGCGAAGCGAACTATCAGTTCTTCACCAAGGTATTCGAAACCTATAAGTCTAAGAAGCCGAAGGGGAGCATCGAAGAAGCAGAAGCGCTTCTCGCTAAGGACTTGGGTTGTGATGTAAAGAAGGTCTATGTAGAATTGGATAATCTTCTTGGGCAGCTCTGCAAGAAGAACCAACTCCGTACTTATGGTATGAAGGAAGCAGATATCGATGGGTTCACCGATACGGTACTTCGTACACAGCAACGCCTTTTGGCTAATAACTATGTGGAATTGACACGGGAAGAGATCCGTGGGATTTATCAGCAACTATTTTAAACATTTAGAGAAGTGAGTACTATAGCAGAAATGATTGCCAAGGCGCGCGAAGCGCAGGCAATCTTCGAACGTGACTTCGATCAGAAGCGCACCGACCAAGTAGTTCGTGCCATCGGTAAGGTCGTTTTTGACAATGCCGAAATGCTTGCACGTGAGGCTGTAGACGAAACCCGCATGGGGGTTTACGAGGATAAGGTAGCCAAGAACAAGGGTAAGTCTAAGGGGGTATGGTATGACCTTAAGGGCAAGCAGTCTATGGGGATTGTGAGCGTAGACCCCGTGACCGACCTTATCACGATCTTGAAACCAGTGGGTGTGGTAGCGGCTATTACCCCAACCACGAACCCGATCGTGACCCCGATGTCTAAGACGATGTTTGCCCTCAAGGGTAAGAACGCCATCATCGTAGCACCACACCCCCGTTCGAAGAAGTGCTCGTCGCACACCGTGGCGCTCATCAACGAGGCGATCGCTAAGTTTGGTGTGCCGAAGAACTTGGTACAGTGCATCGAAGAGCCTTCGATTGAGTTGACGCAAGAGCTTATGAAGGCTGTAGACGTTGTGTTGGCAACGGGTGGTATGCCGATGGTAAAGTCGGCTTACTCTTCGGGGAAGCCCTCCTACGGTGTTGGTGCAGGTAACGTACAGGTGATTATTGACCGCGGTGTAGATTACAACAAGGCTGCGGCTACGATCATCCAAGGTCGTATCTTTGACAATGGTATCATCTGCTCGGGTGAACAGAGCTTTATTTACCCGAAGGAAGACCGCGAAAAGATCCTCGAAGCCTTTAAGAGCAATGGCGCTTACATTGTGCCAGATGCTGACCATGACAAGATGGTGAATGCGCTCTTCGTAGATGGCAAGATTGCAGGCGATGTTGTCGGACAGAGCGTGAAGTTTATTGCTGACAAGGCTGGTATTAAGATTCCCGAGGGTACGCGTGTACTCGTGGTAGAAGCTCACGGCGTGGCACAAGCAGACCTCATTAGCAAGGAAAAGATGTGCCCCGTATTGGCGGCATTCCCATACGACAAGTTTGAGGAAGCTATTGATATCGCACGTACCAACCTTCACTTTGAAGGAATGGTCACTCCGCAGGTGTGCACTCGAACAATGAAGAGCACATCCGCATGGTCGGTATGGGCTTGACCGTATCGCGTGTGGTAGTCAATGCGCCTGTATCTACGACGGCGGGTGGTGCTATGGCGAGTGGTTTGGCTTGCACGAACACCCTCGGTTGCGGTACATGGGGTAACAACACCTTGTCTGAGAACTTGACTTACAAGCACCTTTTGAACACGACGCGCGTAGCTCGTCTCTCTCCGAAGGTACACATTCCCACGGACGAAGAGTTGTGGGCAGAATAGTCTTAAGGCTAGGAAACGAAAGGGGCGCAGCTGTAAAAGGCTGCGCCTTTTTTTTACCGTAATAACCCTGTTACTGTTTTGTAAGTAACATCTTTTTATTACCTTTGAGTAGAAAAAGGAACATGAAGTTTCTTTATAACTAAAACATACCATAATGAAAAAGGGTATACTTATTTTTGTTGCGGTTTTGGCGACAACTTTGTTTGCTTCTACAGCAAATGCAGCAATGTTTAGTAAGCACGCAGTACAGTCTATGACGATCGTTTTGAAAAAGGTCGTTAAAAAGCAGGTTCGAACACAACGAGATGGTACTACGATTGTCACTACGGAACAAGATGATGGTACTGTAGTACGGACTGTCATATACCCAGATGGTACGGTTGTGACAACAATAATACCAGCTTAGTAGATATTTCAACAGAACTGTGTCAGAACAATGAAAG
>CALHZE010000085.1 GCA_938040915.1 uncultured Bacteroidia bacterium
AGATCTTTATTGTTGACTCAGAGGGGCAGGTCACCTTTGCTACGAACCATGACTATATCGAGAAGGATTTCCGTAAGGTGCTCACTGGCGCGTCTGGCGACCTTCCCTTCCGTTCGGCGAGTGGGTATGAAGAAAATGCGCAGTGGAATGGCGAACGTGTGGAAATGGCATGGATGTCTGTCGGGAGTTACCCTTATAAGAGTATTTCTGTGACCCCTGAAAAAGATCTCCTTGCCCCCCTAGAGCGCATTTGGTGGCGTTCTTGGTTCTTTGGGGTAATTTTCTTCTTGGTGGTGATTATTGCAATCATCATTGTATTCAAGCGCCTCACCTACATAATGGGGACAATGAAGCACTTCATCGAGCGTTTCTCCGCCGGTGATACGCAGGTCTCCTTGCCCGCCTTTATAGCGCGTCGCCCTGACGAACTCGGAGATCTTGCCCGTGCATTCTCTCATCTTAAAGATTTGCAGAACCGCATCCGCCAAACCGTAGAGCAGATGCACGCGACGGTGCAGAACCTTCACAAGAGTGGCGCGATGCTCTCCGACGGGACGGCACACATCCGCTCGAGCGTCGCGACACAGGTGGCAGCAAGTCAGGAGCTGAACGAGGACGCGACCGAGTTCCAAGCCGCGATACGCAATACCTCACTCTGTTCGTCGCAGATGGCCTCTGAGGCAAGCGAAGCGATGGAAGGTGCGCGGCAAGGGAAGGAGCTCGTCGAGCGTGTTACGGTGTGTATTGATGCGGTCTCAAAAGACATTTTGCAGGTGAACGAACTGGCTCACCAGACCAACATCCTTGCTCTCAACGCAGCGGTAGAAGCGGCACGTGCGGGGGATGCAGGGCGTGGCTTTGCCGTGGTAGCTTCCGAGGTGCGCAACCTCGCAGAAAAGAGCCGTGAGGTCGCCCTAGCCGTCGGGGCTCGTACTATGGAGGCGGTGCGCGACGTGAAGGAAGCGGGCAAGTACTTCCTCAACCTTGAGGGGGCGGTCACGAGCGTAGCGCAGCAGACGCAGCGCACCCTCTCCACGAGTCAGGAGCAAGAGGTGATGGCAGATCACTTGCAAGAGGCGGTGCAGACGCTCAAGCAGAATGCTGATAGTGAGACGGCGATCTCCGAACAGTTTGACCAGCTCCTCAAGTCGATAGAGACCGAGGTAGTCCGTCTTTCAGAAAGCGTGGAAGACTTGGTCGGGCGGCGCTAAGGGCGCGCGGCCCATGCGGGCGACAAGCGATCCTAAGGGCGGACGGTGGCACTCAAACCCCAAAACGGATGCATGGCGTAAGGTAGGGAAAATAGGGTGGGTTTTGGGAAGGGCATTTCCCTTTGTGTTTTCCTTAATCTCCTTGCCTTCGCACCATGCTGCGTGCTTGCAACGGGCACTGCGAGGGCACTGCGAGGACACTGCGAGGACACTGCGAGGACACTGCGAGGACACTGCGAGGACTCTGCGAGGACTCTGCGAGGACTCTGCGAGGACTCTGCGAGGACTCTGCGAGGGCACTTCTAGGTAGAATGATCTACCTAGAAGTGCTCCCCCAAAAGAGCTGTTTTAGATGACTTCCATTATATCTAAACGCCATTCTTTTTACTTTCCTCTTAAGGGGGAAGATTTGGAATTCCTAAAGGTCGCACAACCGAATGGCGGTTCTAAGGGCGGACGGCCCATGCGGGCGACGAGCGGCGCTAAGAGCGCGCGGCCCATGCGGGCGACAAGCGATCCTACGCGATTTTAATAGGCTTTCCCTACCTTTACCTCGTTGATAACTGTAAGCCGTAATGACCTATTTAGAAAAACTTTTAGACGGTGCGCCGGTCGAGTGGCGGTCGCTGGGAGAGGTGGCGGAGCTTAAGAGGGGAACATCGATAACGCAAAAGACAAGCACGAAGGGGATCTATCCGGTGATCTCTGGCGGTCAGCAACCAGCCTATTACGTAGATCAATTCAATCGCACGGGGGAAACGATTACAGTTGCCGGCTCTGGTGCTTATGCGGGTTTCTTACAGTATTGGAATGAGCCAATCTTTGTGTGTGATGCCTTCTCTATCAAGCCCGATCCTTCGCGTCTATTAACCCGTTTCGTCTATTTTTTCTTGCTCAACCAACAAAAGAAGCTTCATGCAATGAAGCAGGGAGGCGCAGTACCACATGTTTATGTAAAATTTGTAGCCCCCCTCCTCATCCCCCTCCCGCCGCTCGCTGTC
>CALHZE010000086.1 GCA_938040915.1 uncultured Bacteroidia bacterium
GGACGTAATGCCGCCTAAGAAACACTCCAACTTGCCGTTGTAGTCATGTGGACGGAAGATATACAGTCGGTAGAAAGCCAGTCGGTCACCGTGATCACTACCACAACCACCTCGGTGCAGGAGTTGCCGCAGCAGACCGCGAGGTTTGCGTCGAATGACACGACAGGGGTGGGGATGACACTCATCTCTATGGTAGTGGTTTTGAGCGCGCTTTTGTTGCTGTTTTTGGTGTTTAAGAACATCGGTCGGCTGATGGACAGTTACCTATCGCGGAGTAAGTCGACTCCTGAAAAAGGAAAAAAGTCTGACCCCGCGGGGGTGATTGCGGCTATTACGCTTGCTTTGCATGAAAGCAACAGTTTACGTCATGACGAAGAAATTGTGGAGATTACCATCCAAGAGTTCTCTCGTCGTTACTCTCCTTGGAATTCGAAGAGCTATGCCGTGCTTCATAACCGTTTGCGTCGGTAGTGGGCGTGTGTGCTATAAGCTGTAGTGTTCTCACTTAGAACTAAATCTCATGAAGAAGTACAATTACGTGATAAATGGAGTTTCGTATGAGGTGACCATCAGCGAGGAGTCTGATCTCTCGGCTAAAGTGGAGGTCAACGGAGAGCTGTATACGGTTGAAAAGCAGAAGAGTGGCAAAGATGCGTCGCAAGTGGCGTCACGTCCTCGCCCAGCAACTACTGCGCCTCATGTAGCAGCTGCACCTGTCGCATCAGCGCCTAGTCAACCGAGACCTGTCGCGAATACTGCCGGTGGTGATGCTATGCCTTCTCCGTTGCCGGGTGTGGTGACACGGATTGCGGTTTCGCAGGGACAGCAGGTGAAAGAGGGCGACTTGGTTGTGGTACTCGAGTCTATGAAAATGGAAAACGAGTTGAAAGCACCACGGTCTGGGCGCATCGTCTCGATCAACTGTGGGCAAGGACAGCAGGTGATTGAGGGGGATATCCTACTTGTTATAGGAGATTAGAACCATGGTGGCTACGTTATTGGATGCCTCGTCGTGGTTTACCTCTTTTGCTGACGGTCTAGGCTCGTTCTTCTCCTTCACTGGGGTTGCTGGTTTTACTTACAAGCACCTCGTGATGATTCTTGTGGGGATTATCTTCATCCTTCTCGGGGTTTTTAAGGAGTACGAACCCTTGCTTTTGATCCCGATTGGTTTTGGTATCATTATTGGGAATATCCCATTCAAAGAGGGATACCAAATTGGGATTTATGAGTCGGGGTCTGTGCTTAACTACCTCTACTTTGGTGTCGTCAAGGGTTTTTACCCACCGCTCATCTTTCTTGGTATCGGGGCGATGACCGACTTTACGAACCTCATCGCCAACCCGAAGCTAGTGCTTATCGGGGCTGCCGCGCAGTTCGGTATTTTTGGTGCGTATATGGTGGCTCTAGCTGCAGGTTTTTCCCCCTCTGAGGCAGGTGCTATTGGGATTATCGGGGGAGCAGATGGTCCTACGGCTATTTTCCTTTCGTCGCAGCTTGCGCCGCACCTGATGGGAGCTATTGCGATCTCTGCTTACTCTTATATGGCGCTCGTTCCGGTGATTCAGCCTCCTATTATGCGTCTTTTGACGACGGAGAAGGAGCGTTTAATTCGGATGCGTACGCCGCGGCGTGTAAGTAAGACGGAAAAGGTCTTGTTCCCGATCATCGGGGTGTTATTGACGCTTTTGCTAGTACCCTCGGGCTTGCCGTTGTTAGGGATGCTCTTCTTTGGAAACTTGTTGAAAGAGAGTGGCGTGACGGAT
>CALHZE010000087.1 GCA_938040915.1 uncultured Bacteroidia bacterium
AAGTCTACCTTGGATGAAGTCCGTCATAAAGTGACTCTCGAAGCGATCGCGAGCATTGACTTCGGCTTCGGTGAAAGGTATCCAATGGTTGGTACCGTATTGGGACTGGATGTTGTTAGAAAAGAGGGTGAAGGTTAAACTATTGTTCTGGAACTCGGTGTCGGTCTGCCAGCCGTCGCGCGGGCGTAGGAATTGATCTTGGTTATTGAGCCAATTCTGGGGGATGCATTTGCGTACAGAAAAATAGAGACTTGATAATAAAAGATTCTGCGCATCTATCAGGAATTGTCCTGCCGCAACATTGTACAACATGTCAACTGGATTTATTTGCACCATATTGCTGTGTTGAAAGTCATTTCCCATGAAAGGGAATTTCCCAATGACAGTAGTTCCTTTTTTACCTCGAAAAGGTTTTATCCATTCGTTCATGTAATGAGTCGTGTCATGAGTACAAATATGTTTATGCCCAGTGAGTACTCCATGTTTATCGTACACATCAGCAACAATTTGAGTAAAAGGCGAATCTTCTATATTAGTATTCCAGATCATAAAACCGATGGGAAATTGCCCCTTTACATTGTCAAAAGTATCCGCAGGGACAAGAAAAAGTTTTTCGAGCTTCGCTTGGAAGAAAGTCCGAAAATCTACGAAATGAGCCCCTTGGAGTAGCTTCATTGTGGAAAAGGAAGCTATAACAGTTCCTGAAAGTTCTTGATAGATGCGTGTGTAAAATTGTGCAAATAGTTCCCGAGTCCCTTGTCTTAGTATTTCAGCATAACGGGTATTGATCTCCGATTGCTCCACAGCCTTTTGTCCCTTGGAGCCAAATTTCGGAGCTTCTTTATACGGCGGATTGATATACACGACCAGCTTGCGCCGCTTCTGCGGGTCATTGACTATCTCCTGCAGCCCTGCGGGGAGCTTGTCAAACTCGTCGTTGAGGAAGTCAAATTGGAAGACGTGGCTCTCTAGCAGGTTCGCCCCGTTGGCAATGCGGTCTTTCATTACCTGCACGTCTTGCGGGTCGAGGGTTGATGCCCAGATGTTATACTTGTTCGTCAGCCCATTGAGCAGGTTGCCCGTCCCCGCGGCACAGTCCCAGACGTAGTACTCCTCTTGCCAGTTCTCACCCAGCACATCGGCTATATACTGCTGCGAAAGCTCTACCCATTGCCGCGGCGTGAAGAACGACCCCTTGCGCTCCCTTACGTCCTGAGGCACCAGCAAGTCGCGACGGTCGATGATATACGCCCAATACTCCTCGCGCGGCGGACGCTGATAGAGACTCCAGAACTGGGCGTGGGCGCGTTGCTTGTCCTTAAAAAAGACCTGCTTCTCCATGAGAAAGCCACTCAGGTCGATACGACGGTCAAAGACATAACGGTTATCCTGCAACAGCACATAGAGTGCCTCCTTGAGCGTCTGATTGTGTTCGGAGAGCAGGTCTGCCAAAAAGAAATCCCCGTCAATGATGCCCTGCTTTTTGAGTAGCGCCCAGTCTACGGCTATGCTCGGCTGCACTGTCGCCAACCACCGCTGGTATACTGCCACGAAGTTGTTCTTATTGACCTGTATCTGACTCCCACCCTGCGAAAAGTGCTGCTTGATGAACGCCCGTAACTCCTCGGCGTGGGCGTCATAACGGTAGAGATAAATCTCTGTTTTTTCGGACGCAACTCGACACAACGTGCCGCCGGTGTGATCTTCTCCTTGCCCGCTTGTCGCCCGCACGGACCGCGCGCCCTTAGCGCCGGACGCATCGCGTTGCGTCCGTACCACCGGTACGGCGTCGGTGTGATCTTCTCCTTGCCCCGCTTGTCGCCCGCACGGGCCGCGCGCCCTTAGCGCCAGACTTGCCCGTATTGCTTCGTATAACAACCCAAATTCTCGCGTAGACTCGTCAGACGGGGTTACGTTCCAGTTGAAGTCATTGAGGGTGAAAAAGGGCATGATTTCCTTATAAGGCAAGAAGACAATCTTCTCAGCGTCGAAGACCCCAAGGAAGGGGGGTGGCAGATAGGTGTCAAAGGTGCGTGCCCTACCGATGGTCAGCACTAGCTGCACAAGGGGCTTATAGATGTCGGTTATCGTGCCGCGCTTAGCTTCTGCCCAAAGCAGAGATTGCAACATTGTTGCATCGCCGCTGGGTTGTGGGTTGTGGGTTGTGGGTTGTGGGTTGTGGGTTGTGGGTTGTGGGTTGTGGAGGGTCACGGCAAAATCTATCTTACCGATACGGTGGGCACAGTCGTAAGTGGGGAAAAACTGTTCGGCGATGCGTAGCTTGAGTTCCTCTTCGGCAAGGTTGCGATAGTCCATTTTTCGTCCTTTTTACGTGGGTAAAGGTAGGGAAAATAGGGAGGGGCTGGATCGCAGACGGCGAGGCACAGCCTCCTATCCCCCCAGCTCTTCCACCTTCCACGCCCCGACGTTGCGCTTCTCCTCGTCGAAGGAAGCGCCAATCAATAGCACCTTCTTATCCGTTTCTAGGTAGGGCGTCGCATACCCCTGCTCTTTGATTTGGGCGATGGCGTCGTCTGGCGTCCCTGCACTCCAGAGCTTTAACTCAAAAATGTAAATAATCCCGTCGGTGTGAACGATGATATCCGCACGCCCCAAGTTGTTATGCACCTCGGCTTCCACCAATTCCCCGAGGAGGGTAAAGATGAAAAAGAGCGCGAGCTGTGCATCGCGTTCGCGATACTCCACATCGTTGATATTATCATAAGGGACACTGGCTAAAAGCGCCTCGATCTTGCGCATCATCGCCTCGACGTTGCCCGCCTCGATGGCGTCTTGGAAGTCCCACACAGCCGTCCCAAACGGGGAGTTCTTCTTGTAGAAGAGGGGCATCAAATTCTCGAGGAAGCTATACTTTACCTCGTCGTTCGGAAAACCAAGCACGTACGCCTCGCGCTGCGGAAGGTATGACTTGATGGTAAGGTAACCCGCTTGGAAAAGGATCGGGACAACGTCCTCCGACTCTGTGCTATAATTCTCCATCTCGCGTTTACGCACCGAAAGCCCATTCCCGAAATCAGGAATACGAAACCGCTCCGCTTTTAATTTCTCTACGAGAAAGGTGGGCGTACCTGTTGTGTACCAATAATCGCTAAAGTAGTTCGCCGAAAAGACACTCAGCAGACTAAACGGATTGTAAACGTGCTCCCCTTGTTCGTTGAATAGATAGCCGTCATATCTTTTCTTCAGCTTCGCCAGAGTCTTCTCTTGCGAGAGCTTCAGAGCCGCAGCTAGAGACTCAATCTCTGGCGCGAAATTCGTTTCGAGTTCGCGCTCTGTGATGCCACAAACCCCAGCGTAGGCTGGGAGCATCGAAAGGTCTTTCAGGTTATTGAGTCCACTAAAGATGCCCACCTTGCTAAAGCGCGTTACCCCCGTAAGGAGAACGAAACGGAGATAGTCACTACTGTCCTTAAGCACCAAGTAGAAGGCATGTAAAATTTCTTTATAAGTCTGGTGCAATTCCGGATTGTGAAGGGTTGCAAGGAGAGGACGGTCATACTCATCGATCAGCACCACCACTTGTTGCGTAGTTTGCTCACACGCTCGACGAATAATGCCTCGAAAACGATTCGATAACGTATTATCCTCAGGCTCGCGTCCGTAGCGTTTTTCATACTGCACAAGCTGTTGATTAAGCATACCCTTGAGCGCCTGCTCGTCCACATAGCGTTCCGAGGCCAAGGAAAAATAGAATACTGGGTATTCCTGCCACGCAGGACGCCCCTCAGCGGCGGCGAGATCGGGTTCGGCGTGCCCCAGATAAAGCCCTTCAAACAACTCTTTTTCCCCGAGGAAATATGATTTTAACGTAGAGAGTAGCAAACTCTTGCCAAAACGGCGCGGACGCCCCAAAAAGTAAACTTTGCTCTCGCTTATCAATTGATAAACATACTGGGTTTTATCTACGTACACAAAGCCTCGGTTACGTACCTCTGAAAAGCTCTGCTCGCCCACAGGCATTACACGTTTGGTTACCATTTTCCGTAGATTTTGCCTAACGAAGATAACAAAAATAAAAGGCACGCCTACAGACGTGCCCTAAGATTGAGAAGTGCTTTCGCACTACAGAGATACAACTTTTTCTAAAAAGAAGCTAAGAATAGCGCAATCTCGCAACAAAACGTTAAGGAGATTAGCCTTTATAAAAAGGGACTTTAACGACCTGTGCCTTCAAATTCTTGCCCCGAACTTGGATATAGATCTCCGTCCCCGCCTTAGAAAATTCCTTCTTCACATAGCCCATCCCGATGGCTTTCTTGAGCGAGGGCGACATCGTCCCAGAGGTAACTTCGCCAATCACAGCCCCTTGAGCATCGACAATCGGGTAGTGTTGGCGCGGGATGCCCTTATCTACCATCTCAAAGCCCACGAGTTTCGACACTGGTCCCTCGCTCTTAACCTTTTCGATCAGCGCACGTGCCACGAGGTTCGGCTTGTTGTCGGTGAGCTTCGTAATCCAGCCCAACCCTGCAGCTATTGGCGAGGTCGTCTCGTTGATGTCGTGCCCATAGAGACAGAAGCCCATTTCGAGGCGGAGCGTATCGCGCGCTCCGAGCCCCGCCGGACGGAGTCCCTCCTCTTTACCCGCCTCGAGGAGCGCATTCCAAATCGTCACAATATCGGCACTAGGGCAGTAGATCTCACAACCGCCAGCGCCCGTGTAGCCTGTTATGGAGAGCAGGACGTTTTTCACCCCCGCCAATTCGACATACTTAAACGTATAGTATTTCATATCCTCTACCGGCTCGGGCACGAGCTTCTGCACAATCTTCATCGCCAATGGTCCCTGCACTGCCACCTGCGCCGTCGACTCTGACGCGTTAACGACGTCGACCCCAGGCTTCATCCCGAGGGCTTGGGCGTGTTGACAGATCCATGCCCAGTCTTTGTCGAGGTTTGCAGCGTTAACCACCAACAGATACTTCTCGGCGTTGACCCGATAGGTCAAGAAGTCATCGACAATCCCTCCCTCGTTGTTGGGGAAACAACAGTACTGCACTTGTCCGTCGACCAGCGCCTCAACGTCGTTGGAACTCACGCGTTGGAGGAGCTCGACGGCTCGTGACCCGTTAACCCAAATCTCGCCCATGTGCGAGACGTCAAAGATGCCGGCTTGCTCACGCACGGTGCGATGCTCTTCGTTAATCCCGACATACTCGATCGGCATAAAGTAGCCGGCGAACTCCTGCATCTTGGCACCTAAGGCTTCGTGCAGAGCACACAATGGTGTTTTCTTCATTGCTATGGTTGTAAAAAGTGTTTTGCGGGGCTTCCTAGTTCTGTAAAGGGAGGTAAGAATACTTCTTGCCATACTCCATCATTTGCGCGGCGTAATCGGTCGTGTAGCGCAATTTTACGTCGACGATCTGGTCACCCTCCATAACAGGCTCGAGGATCGGGTTCACAAAGCCGCCATACGGAGCTAGGTTGAGTTTAGCGTAACGCTTGAGGACTTCGGAGTGGAGGTCTTTGTCTACCTTGACAGCATAGCGCTCGACGAGGGCGCGCCCTGCCTCGAAGTCGCCAGTGCTCTTAATGCGCTGCACCTCACGGAGGAGTTGTCCGAAAAGGTTGCGAAGGGCGTCATAATCATTGATTTTCACATAACGTTTACCGTCGCGACTCTGCCACTCGATGACGTCGTTTTGTTGCCCGTGTTCGAAACACCAGTTGGCAATGAGAGCACGATTACGCATGTGCGCCTCCTCAATTTGGTCACCAGGCTTGATGCGCGTGAGCTGGGTAATCAACCCATTACGGATGTAGCTATCATACTCGGCTTCGGAATATTCGCCCTCGGGCAAAATACCCAGTTCGACCATCTTGGGGTCACGGATGTAGTATAAGCCAAAGAGATCGGCACGCGCCTCCTCAAGGGTAGCCGAGTAGTTCTTGAGTTCGTCGCCGGTAACGCCTGCCGCGAGCTTACCGCTGCCGTGCCCAAGACATTCGTGAAGGTCGGTATGGAGGCTAGAGCTTAACGACCCATATTTGCGGACACGCGCAACCTCCTCGGGGCTACAAGCAAACTCGTCGAGGAAACCATTGCCTTGCGAGACTTGTTCGTAGGCGTCGGTAATGTTCTCGATGGTTACGCTCTTGGAGCCGTGCTCGGCACGAATCCAGTTGGCATTGGGGAGGTTAATCCCGATCGGGGTTGAGGGATAGCAGTCGCCCCCAAGCATGACGGCGTTAATAACTTTAGCAGTAATGCCCTTTACCTCTTTGCGCTTAAACGATTCGTCAATGGGCGAGTTCTCTTCAAACCAGCGGGCGTTTTCTGACAAGATCTTCGTGCGGCGCGTAGCGGCAATGTTCTTGAAGTTGACGAGCCCTTCCCAGCTACACTTGCGCCCGAGGGGGTCGCCATAGTCTTCGATAAAGCCGTTGACAAAGTCGACCCGCGCCGCGGTATCTTTAACCCACTGGAGGCAATAGTCATTGAAATCATGGAGGTCACCCGACTTGTAAAAACGGATGAGGTTGCGGATCGTGGCCACCTGTGTGTCGTTCTCTGCCACCTTCTCAGCCTTTTCGAGCCAGTAGATGATCTGTTCTATCGCCTCAGAGTACATCCCATCGAGTTTCCAAGTGCGTTCTTGCACGACGCCATCAATCTTACAGAGTTGGGAGTTCATCCCGTAAGCTAAACGCTCGTTTCCCACGGAGTCTGCCAGCTTGTCATAGAAGGCTTGTGCCTCGTCTTGGGTCACCCCCTTGTAGAAATTGGTTGAGGAGCTGCGGATGAGGTCAGCCTTCGGGTCGGTCTTATCTTTGTTCACTCGCTTTGCCGCAATGGTGGGGTCAAAGAGGATAGGGCGGATGAAATTGACAAGCGTGAGTGGGTCGCGATAGGCCTCGGGAAAGAGCTCGACGGGCGTGCCCTTGATGAGATCGGTGAAGTAGGTAAGTGGGAACTCGGGCATGATCTTCATCTCGCCGTAATGGTGATGAATCCCGTTAGAGAACCAAACGCGCTTGAGGTAAACCACAAAGGTATCCCAGTTTTCGCCCGAGCGTTCGCCGGTATACCCCTCATAGATAGCCTCTAGGATGTGTCTCACGGCAAGGTTATACTGGTAGTTCTGATCCCACAAGATGTCGCGCCCCACCAAGGTAGCTTGACTTAGGAAGTAGCAGAGCTCCTTCTGCTGGAGGGAGAGCGAGTCCCAGTCGGGCACCTCGTAACGCATGATGTAGATGTCGGCGAACTGATCGACCTTCCACGGTAGGTTCTCTTTCTTGACCACCGTGTTCTCTTTGAACTCCTGACAGCCGAACCCGAGTGCAGCCATACCCATAACCCCCATAAAGATAAGTTTTCGCATTCTCAACCTAATTTATTGGCAGGTAAAGGTAATAAGAAATGCGGGGGTTACTCACATTTCGCTAAGAGCTCGGCTAGCCCTTAGCCCTCGGCTATCGTAGCTACCATCCGCAAGTACCACTTCACGTCGTCAAAGTCTAGGCGACGCCCCGCACGCTTCTGCAACCAGAGGCGTGCGGGCTGATATGCCCCGACGTAATGATCCCACACGCGGAGGGGAACGTGAGCGAAATACTGCGTGTCGTTGATCCAGACGCGCCCTTCGGGGGCGTTCGCATCAAGGACGTTTCTTTCACCCAGAGGGGTTTCTTCGTAACGGACAGTGGTCACCTCGTTACTGCCCGCCACCTCGAAGGTAGACACTTGGGGTAGCTCGAGTGACTCGTCCATCAGGTGCA
>CALHZE010000088.1 GCA_938040915.1 uncultured Bacteroidia bacterium
TAGAGGAGGGAAAAGTTTTTCATGGCGCTTTAGTTCGCCCAAATCCTTTTGGTGCAGAGCTGTTGATTGTTGTTGAAAATAACCTTGCCAATGCTGTTTACGAACTGATTAGTGCGCAAGGAGCAGTAGTACGGCGCGGGGCTCTGTTTGATATAACCTCCGTTGATACGCACGATGTGCCCAGTGGTTTGTATCTTCTCAGACTCATTGCACCAAACGGACAGGCGCACACGCTACGAGTGATAAAAAATTAAGCATCCTATTCATTTAGACAAAAGGCGTAGACCCGCAAGGGCTGCGCCTTTATTTTTGATATTTAGATACGGTAAGAATAAAAATAGCCACTTTTGGTGATTGTGTGATAAATTATAACCTACGACCTTTGCGAAACTTATAAACCAAAAAGTTGTAATGGAAAAGGTAGGAATTTTCTTTGGCTCAAGCACCGGTAACACCGAGGAAATCGCAAAGAAGTTGCAATCTATGCTTGGCAATGCAGAAGTATTTAACGCTGCAGACACGAAGCCGGCGAAGATGGCAGAGTTTGCCAATATTATCCTTGGTACCTCGACGTGGGGCGTGGGTGATCTTCAGGACGATATGATCGAGTTTGCAGAGGGTATTGCTGGAGTAGATCTCAAGGGTAAGGTGGTTGCACTCTTCGGCTTGGGTGATCAGTCGGGCTATGGCGACACTTATTGCGACGGCATGGGCGAGCTCTATCAGAAGTTGCAAGGTAAGGGTTGCAAGATTGTCGGTTTTGTATCGACGCAAGGTTATGACTTCTCTGCTTCGAAGGCTGTTGAAGGGGGCGAGTTTGTCGGTTTGGCGCTTGATCAGATGAATCAAGATGACAAGACAGATGAGCGTCTCAACGCATGGGTCGCAGAACTTAAAAAGCAATTTGCTTAATCGTGTCTCTCTACAGAGAGTTGGGAATAGTCTAGCGAGGATATCTCTTGTCGTCGGTTGTGTGGACAGGGATGCTAGGAGGTTCTTTCTCTTTGATGGTACTATGTCTTAGGGTTTAAACGTTAGGAGTGCCTGACCCGAAGGGGTTGGGCACTTTTTTTACCATATACTCGCTCTGACTCTATACGGCTGTCTCTCTAAAGTTTTTATGTCATGTCATCTCCCAAACCGATAACCCCGTCTGCAGTCGCACTTAACAGCCCCACGCCCTCCATGGAGAAGATGCCGGTGAGTAGTGACTTTAAGATTCTTTGTCACCATATCTATGAGTATCACAAGGGGTTGCGTAGCCTCGTGCTCCACACGATGAGTAATATCGAGCAACCTCTGGTTGAACACTGTCTTTCGCTTCGTAAAATTAGTTACTGCATTTACCCTCTTGGCGAGCACCGGATGAATGTCTTTTTCGGTAACGATGATTGTGTTGAGATCGTAAGGGGCTTTCACACCCACTCGCTCAATGACCTAACTGATGAAGAGGACTTTATGTTAGGAATTATGTTGGGCTATGACAGGGCGGCACAGTGTGCCCGATTTCTGAAACGTCGAGCACGTCGCTAGTCTAAAAAGAGTTATTTTTGTTCCCATATTAAAGCATTGAACATGTGGGAGCGCCTTGGCAATATCTATCGGAATCGCTATGTGCGGTTCGCCTTTGTAACCCTGCTCTATATCGCTATTGTCGTTTGGACGGGGCATTACCTCTGGTTGTTGGGGCTTCCCATTGTCGTGGATCATTATATTACGCGGAAGGTACATTGGTTCTTTTGGCGTAAGAGGGGGGTGAAGAAGCAAAAAGCGTGGGTCGAGTGGCTTGACGCTCTTTTGTTTGCTGTGGTTGCGGCGACGTTGATCCGTCTTCTTCTGCTTGAGGCATTTGTTATCCCGTCAGGGTCTATGGAAAAGACTCTGTTGGTGGGTGATTATCTTTTTGTGAGTAAGGTGAGTTATGGACCGAAGATGCCGGTGACGCCGATCGCCTTTCCCTTTGCGCACCACACGCTCCCCTTAACCGATCACACCCCGTCGTTCCTTTCTTCGCCCCAGTGGAAATATGACCGGCGTCCGGGGTTCGGGAAAGTAGAGCGGAATGATGTGGTGGTCTTTCATTTTCCCGAGGGCGATACGGTGGTCGTGGGATACCAAGATCGAAGCTATTACCAAATGGTGCGAGACATGGGGCGGGCGTCGTTGCATCGCGACCATGAGCTCCTTTATCGCCCCGTGGATCGTCGGGAGAATTACATTAAGCGCTGTGTAGCGCTCCCGGGCGATAAGCTGGAAATCGTTGCGGGACAGGTATATATCAACGGCGAGGCACAACCTCAATTCCCTTACATACAGCGCAATTACGAGGTTCGCACAAATGGAACCCCTATTAACACGCGTATTCTTGAAAAGTGTGGGGTCTATGAGGAGGATCGGCTTTACAATCCGTTGACTCGCAGCTACCTTATGCCCCTTACGGCTGAGCACATTGAAACGTTGCGCGCCCTCCCTAATGTAGACTCTGTTGTCCCCTATAACGACACCGACTATGACCTCATGTCGCGCTACATCTTCCCGCACGACGGACGTCGCTGGACGGAAGATAACTTCGGACCGCTTGTAGTGCCGGCGCGTGGCGCTACGGTATCGTTAACCCGTGAAACGCTCCCTCTCTATCGCCGGATCATTGAGGTGTATGAGAACAACCGTTTGGAAGTACAGACAGGGGTTGAGTCGGATACCTATCTCATCAATGGTGCGCCGGCGACGAGCTACACTTTCCAAATGGACTATTACTTTATGATGGGGGACAATCGGGATGCTTCTTTAGATTCCAGATATTTTGGATTTGTTCCCGAAACTCATATCGTGGGCAAACCTATGTTTACATGGATGAGTATTGAAGGTTTTTTTAGCAACGACCAGTCTCATTATCAGGCTAATGGAATGAAGCTGCGTTTTGATAGGATGTTTAAGGCAACGAACACTGGTAATGCAGATAAAGCCTCATATTGGTGGCTTGCGGTTATTCTCTTTACTTTGTTCTTCGGTTGGGAATATTTTGTAAAATTCTTTAAAAAGAAAAAAGAAGAAGACTAATTACACAAAGGACACGGATTTTTTTCGTGTCTTTTGAGGTTTTAAATAAAAATTAAATGATTCCTCTTGCAGAAAAATTACGCCCGAAGAAATTTTCGGATGTCCTTGGGCAGGAGCATCTTACGGGTGAACAGGGAGTTATCCGAAAGATGGTAGAAAGTGGCACGCTTAATTCTATCATTTTCTGGGGGCCG
>CALHZE010000089.1 GCA_938040915.1 uncultured Bacteroidia bacterium
CCTTCGTAGGTTCGAATCCTGCTCTCCCCACTGAAGTTTGGTTACCGACGGGTAGCAAGCGTTTGGTCTTAAGTGCGGTAGTAGCTCAGTCGGTAGAGCATCAGCCTTCCAAGCTGAGGGTCGCGGGTTCGAGTCTCGTCTGCCGCTCGTGGTTGTGGGTTGTTGCCGATGTAGCTCAGGGGTAGAGCGCGTCCTTGGTAAGGACGAGGTCATGAGTTCAAATCTCATCATCGGCTCATGTGGGGGTTTGGTTGGGGAGAGAAGAGGATAGTTATTTGTAAATACGCAAGGTAAATGGCAAAGGAAAAATTTGATAGGTCCAAGCCTCACGTTAACATTGGTACGATCGGGCACGTGGATCATGGTAAGACAACTCTAACGGCAGCTATTACGAAGGTTTTAGCAGACAAGGGGTTGTCTGAAGCCCGTTCGTTCGACTCGATTGACAACGCGCCTGAGGAAAAGGAACGTGGTATTACTATCAATACCTCGCACGTAGAGTACCAAACGGCGACTCGTCACTATGCACACGTTGACTGCCCAGGTCACGCCGACTATGTGAAGAACATGGTTACGGGTGCTGCGCAGATGGATGGTGCGATTATTGTGGTGGCTGCGACTGACGGTCCTATGCCACAGACCAACGAGCATATTCTTTTGGCTCGTCAGGTAAACGTGCCTCGTATTGTTGTCTTTATGAACAAGTGTGACCAAGTGACCGACCCTGAAATGTTGGACTTGGTTGAAATGGAAATCCGTGAAAAGTTGAATTTCTACAACTTTGACGGAGACAACGCTCCTGTGATTCGCGGTTCCGCGCTCGGTGCGCTCAATGGTGAGCCTCAGTGGGTGGAAAAGGTGATGGAATTGATGAATGCTGTAGATGAATACATTCCGATTCCTCCCCGTGAAACAGATAAGCCTTTCTTGATGCCGGTGGAAGACGTGTTCTCTATTACGGGTCGTGGTACTGTTGCTACAGGGCGTATTGAGACAGGGGTTGTACACGTGAACGACGAATTGGAAATTGTCGGCCTCGGTGCTGAAAAGAAGAAGACCGTTTGCACGGGTGTGGAAATGTTCCGTAAGCTTCTTGATGAAGGGGCGGCAGGTGACAACGTGGGGCTTCTCCTTCGTGGTATTGACAAGGATGAGATCAAGCGTGGTCAAGTGTTGGCAAAACCCGGTACCATTACCCCTCATACCAAGTTTAAGGCAGAGGTTTACGTCTTGAAGAAAGAAGAAGGTGGTCGTCACACGCCATTTAGCAACAAGTATCGTCCACAGTTCTATATCCGTACGCTTGACGTAACAGGGGAAATTACTCTCCCAGAAGGAACTGAAATGGTGATGCCGGGTGATAATGTGACGATCACGGTAGAGTTGATTTACCCAGTGGCTATCAACAAGGGGTTGCGTTTCGCTATCCGTGAGGGTGGTCGTACGGTAGGTGCAGGTCAGGTTACCGAAATTTTAGCGTAACGTGTCTGTTTAGAAGGTAATGTAAGGTGTGTGGAGAAGCTGCGAGCTTCTCTACCGCCTTTTTTACGGGTGTAGCTCAGTTGGTAGAGCACTGGTCTCCAAAACCAGGTGTCGGGCGTTCGAGTCGCTCCTCCCGTGCCATATCGAGTGCAAAAAATGAAATTGTTGGCATACTTTCGCGAAGTCTATGACGAGTTGCTCCACAAGGTCAGCTGGCCTACGTGGAAGGAGCTTCAGTCCAGCGCAATGATAGTAATGATCGCTTCCCTATTGATTGCTTTGGTGGTTTTTGTCATGGACTTTTCGTTTGAGCATGTGATGGATTGGCTCTATCGGATGTTGTATTAAGCCCCCCACTTGAGTGTCGGATGAAGTCTAATAAGCGAAAGCCGGAGGAGGTAGTTCCGGAAAAGCCTTTGACGCTGGGGTGGTATGTACTTCGGGTGATAAGTGGTCGTGAGAAGCGTGCATGTCAATATATAGAGAATGAAGTTGCTCGCCTTCATTACGAAGAGTTTGTACCTCGAGTGTTGGTTCCAGTTGAGTATCTGGTGCAGCAGCGCAATGGCAAGCGTGTCCGGAAAGAGCGGGTGCTCTATTCGGGCTATCTTTTTGTAGAGGCGCTGATGACCAAGGAGGTGGCACACCTGTTGCGTAATGCGACCGATGTGTTGGGGTTTTTGCTTTCGGAGCGTAAGAAGGAGGGGGAAGAGGAGAAGCCCGAGCCGTTGACTGAGGTAGAGGTGAAGCGGATGTTGCACACCGTGGATGAAATCGCTGATGAAGAAGGGGTGGTCGTTGTGCCCTACCGCATTGGCGATACGGTTAAGGTCATCGACGGTCCCTTTAATACTTGCACGGGGATAGTGACCTCGGTTGATGAGACTCGCCATCGCTTGCAGGTTGAGGTGAAGATCTTTGAGCGCTTGATGCCGCTCGAGGTAAGTTATACTCAGGTGGAAAAAGAATAATTTGAGAAAAGGTAGAGAGTTATGGCAAAAGAAGTAGCGGGGTTCATTAAGCTACAGGTTCCCGGAGGTGCGGCGAAGCCGGCGCCCCCCATCGGTCCGGCTCTTGGTTCTCGTGGTGTGAATATTGCGGAGTTTTGCAAGCAGTTTAATGCGCGCACGCAAGATCTTGCAGGGAAGATCCTCCCTGTTGTGGTGACGGTCTATAGCGATAAGTCGTTTGACTTCGTCGTGAAGAAGCCACCGGTTGCGGCAGCATTGAAGGATTTCTTGAAGCTGAAGTCTGGTTCTGCGGCTCCTAATCGGACTCGCGTCGGGTCGTTAACGTGGGAGCAGGTCGAGCAGATAGCGAAAGAAAAAATGTCTGACCTCAATTGTTTCACGATTGAGGCGGCGATGCGGCTGGTTGCGGGGACTGCGCGGAGTATGGGGATTCAGGTCAAAGGCGACTTCCCCGCTAACGAGAAGAAAGGAGCTTAGGTAATGCGGGTTTCGAAGAAACGGAAGGCCGCTTTGGCGATGGTGGATGCCAAGCGCGAGTATAGTCTCGTGGAAGCCGTGGAGTTGGTCAAGAAAATGACCTATACGAAGTTTGATGCGTCTGTCGATATCGACATGCGTCTCGGCGTCGATCCCCGTAAAGCCAACGAGGCGATTCGTGGGGTGGTATCCTTGCCTCATGGGACGGGAAAGTCTGTGCGTGTCTTGGCGTTGTGTTCCTCAGATAAGGAACAGGAAGCTAAGGACGCGGGCGCAGATTATGCTGGTCTTGATGAGTTCCTAGAAAAAATTAAGGCGGGCTGGCTCGAGTTTGACGTTGTGATTGCTATGCCACAGCTTATGGGGAAGATTGGTCAGGTGGCGCGTGTCCTCGGGCCGCGTGGTCTGATGCCTAACCCGAAGAGCGGCACCGTGACGCAAGAGATCGGAAAGGCGGTCTCGGAGGTGAAGAAGGGGAAGATTGACTTCCGTGTAGACAAGTTTGGTGTTATGCACGTTTCTTTGGGGCGTGTGTCGTTTACTGTGGAACAGTTGGTAGAGAATGCCAAGGAGTTTATTGCCACGGTAAATCGTCTGAAGCCGAACTCGTTGAAGGGGACGTATGTAAAGAGTATTTATCTCTCGAGCACCATGAGCCCTGGGGTCAATGTAGATGTGCAAGGCTTGCGCGACACGACGCTCTAACCTAGGAGGACTGCAGGATGACAAGAGATGAAAAGAGAGTGATTGTCGACGGCTTGGTCGAGTTGTTGAAGACCTATCCCCACTTTTACTTGTGTGAAATGGGGGGGCTCAATGCTGAGAACACGTCGGCGCTTCGTCGCAAGTGCTTTGAGAATGGCGTATCGTTGGTCTTGGTCAAAAATACGTTGTTCCGCATTGCACTCGAAGAGAGTGGTAATAGTTTCGTAACAGATTTGCGTCCGTTACTTAACGGCACGTCGTCGGTATTCTTTTCCACGGTGGGGAATGTCCCTGCTCGCGTGATTAAAGACTTCCGCAATGATGAGCGTCCCGTGGTGCTTAAGGCGGCTTATGTAGAAGAGTCGCTTTATGTGGGGGATAATCAGTTGACAGCCCTTTCGACCCTTAAGAGTCGCGAAGAGTTGATCGCCGACGTGGTGATGTTGTTACAGTCGCCCGCACAGAGTTTGGTGTCTGCCCTGCAGGCAGGAGGACGCTTGCTCAGTGGTGTGGCAAAGACGTTGGAGTCGCGTTAATAAGACTCCGCTAGGGTGTTATTGTTTGGGTTGTTATTTTTTTGAACTAGAGTTTAATAATCGAGTGAGATGGCCGATTTGAATAAGTTAGCAGAAGAGTTGGTGAACCTAACAGTGAAGGATGCTGTTGAATTGGGTAAGATTCTCAAGGATCAATATGGCATCGAGCCGGCTGCTGCTGCCGTTGCTGTCGCTGCGCCTGCGGCTGGTGGAGCTGCCGCTGCTGCTGAGGAAAAGAATTCCTTTGACGTGATTTTGAAGTCTCCCGGTGGAGCTAAGTTGGCAATCGTTAAGTTGGTGAAGGACTTGACGGGGCTCGGTTTGAAGGAAGCCAAGGAATTGGTAGATGCTGCTCCTAAGGCTTTGAAGGAAGGTGTATCAAAGGAAGAAGCAGAATCTCTGAAGGCTCAATTGGAAGAAGCTGGTGCAGAAGTAGAGCTGAAATAGGGTCAGGATCTCTGAATGTTAGGAAGCCTCTACAGGTCTTTCTTCAAAAAAAGTTACTAAGTAGGTTTGCAGTCACAGCGATGTGACTGCAAACCTTGTGTAGTTTGAAGAACCTTTATTCCATATAAAACAAACAGATCCCGATGACCGCGACAAAGAATCAGCGCGTAAGTTTCGCACGGGCTAGAGCCCAATTTGAGTACCCCGATTTCTTGGAAGTGCAGGTCGCTAGCTTTCGCTCTTTTTTCCAGCTCTGGACAACGCCTGAGGAAAGGAAGAAAGAGGGATTGTATAAGGTCTTCTCTGAAATTTTCCCCATCAAGGATAGCCGTAATAGCTATACGCTAGAGTTCCTCGATTACTCTATTGAGCCCTCGCGTTACTCGATCGAGGAGTGTATTGAGCGAGGCACTACCTATGGGGTTTCCTTAAAAGCAAAGTTGCGACTGAGTTGTAATGACGAGTCGCACGTCGATTTCAAAGCACTCACTCAAGACGTCTTTCTGGGGGCGATCCCCGATATGACCCCTAGGGGTACTTTTGTTATCAATGGAGCGGAGCGAGTGGTGGTCTCACAGCTCCATCGCTCACCTGGGGTCTTTTTTGCTCAGAGTGTCCATAACAATGGGACGAAGTTGTATTCTGCTCGCATTATCCCCTTCAAGGGCTCTTGGATAGAGTTTGCGACGGATATCAACAATGTCATGTATGCCTACATCGACCGCCGGAAGAAGATGCCCGTTACGACTCTTCTCCGTGCCATTGGCTACAGCTCTGACAATGATATATTGAACATCTATAACCTTGCCGAAGAGGTCTCGGTTTCTGAAAAGACGCTTCCTGGGTTGAAGGGGCGTGTTTTAGCAGGGCGTCTCTCTAAAACGTGGGCCGAGGACTTTGTCGATGAGGATACCGGCGACTTGATACCTATGGATCGTTATGAGGTTTTGCTCGAGCGAGGTTCGGTGCTCGATGACGATGCTATTAAGATTATTCGTGACAACGGTATCACTACGCTTACGGTGCATCGCGAGGTATCGCCAGTAGCGGATTATAAAATCATTTATGACACCTTGGAGAAGGATAATACGAACGACACCAAGGAGGCCGTTATGAGTATTTACCGCCTTTTGCGGAACTCAGAGCCACCAGATGAGCAGGTGGCGCGCGAGGCGATCGACAACCTATTTTTCTCAAGCAAACGCTATGACTTGGGAAGTGTGGGACGGTTTAAGATAAACCGGAAGCTCAATTTGAGTATTGATGAGAACGAGCACGTCTTGACCAATGAAGACATTGTGCAGATTATCAAGTATCTCATCGAGCTTAAGAACGCGAAGGAAAACGTCGATGATATTGACCATTTGAGTAACCGTCGTGTGCGCACCGTGGGCGAACAGTTGGCTAGTTATTTCAATGTCGGTTTGCAGGGTATGGCGCGGACGATCCGTGAGCGTATGAATGTCAGAGACAACGAAGTTTTCGGACCGACGGATCTTATCAACTCCAAGACGTTGACTTCGGTCATAAACTCGTTCTTTGGTACAAACCAGCTCTCGCAGTTTATGGATCAGACGAACCCCTTGGCGGAGATGACGCATAAGCGTCGTCTCTCGGCACTCGGACCTGGGGGGTTGTCGCGCGATCGTGCGGGGTTTGAGGTGCGAGATGTACACTATACACATTACGGGCGTCTTTGCCCGATAGAGACACCAGAAGGTCCGAATATCGGGCTTATTTCTTCGTTGTGTGTCTTTGCGCGCATTAACCCGATGGGCTTTATTGAGACCCCCTACCGGAAGGTTGAGGGAGGAAAGGTCGATTTCTCGCCCAAGGGAACGGTATATCTTTCGGCCGACGAAGAGGAGAAGGAGATTGTAGCACAGGCGAATGCACCCATTGCCGCGGATGATCATTTCGTCAATCCTACGGTGCGCGCGCGTCACCAAGGGGATTTCCCATTGGCGAAGGCTGACGAAGTGGCGTTGATGGATGTGGCGCCGAACCAGATAGCCTCGATTGCGGCTTCTTTGATACCTTTCTTGGAAAATGATGACGCGAACCGAGCCTTGATGGGTTCGAACATGATGCGTCAAGCGGTGCCGCTTTTAGTGCCAGAAGCGCCGATTGTGGGGACGGGGTTAGAGGAGCCTGTGATCCGCGATAGTCGCGTACAGGCTGTCGCAGAAGGCGAAGGCGAGGTTGTGTATGTCGATGCTGACAAGATCACGATCCGTTATGAGCAGACGGAGGATGAAGCTTTTGTGAGCTTTGATGGTCCGGAGAAGACTTATAACCTTCCGAAGTTCTTGAAGACGAACCAAAACACGAGTATGACGCTTCGCCCTATTGTGAAGATGGGACAGAAGGTGCATGCGGGCGACATCCTCTCAGACGGATATTCGACGGATCATGGTGAGTTGGCACTCGGTCGGAATCTTTTGGTGGCTTTCATGCCGTGGAAGGGGTATAACTTCGAGGACGCGATTGTGATTAACGAGCGTCTGGTGCGTGAAGATTATTTTACCTCGATACACGTCGATGAGTATATCCTTGAGGTGCGCGACACAAAGCGTGGGAAGGAGGAATTGACTTCAGATATCCCGAATGTGAGTGAGGAGGCTACCAAGGAACTCGATGAAAATGGGATGATCCGCATCGGTGCACGTGTGGTGCCAGGGGATATCTTGATTGGTAAGATTACGCCTAAGGGAGAGTCTGACCCGTCGGCTGAGGAAAAGCTCTTGAGGGCTATCTTTGGGGACAAGGCGGGCGACGTGAAGGATGCCTCGTTGAAGGCGCCGCCCTCTCTTTATGGTGTTGTGATTCGCAAGCATCTCTTTTCTGGAGTTGATAAAGAAGGACGTGGCGGGCGTAGCAGCTCTAAGGTAGATTTGGAGAAGGTGGAGGGAGACTTTAACCGCGAAATCTCCAAAATCAGAGATGTGCTTGTTGAGAAACTGGTGTCTAAACTTAACGGTCGCGTGTCGCAGGGCGTGGAAAACTACACCGGTGAGGTCAAGATCGCCAAAGGACAAAAGTTCTCGCAGAAGAACCTCCAACTCCTAGACTATTTGGAGGTATCGCCCTTTAAGTGGTTGGCAGATAAGGCGCTCAGCGATTTGGTGGCAAAGCTCATTATGAACTATGTGCGTAAGTATAAGGAGCTTGATGCCGATCGTCAACGTCGTATCGCAAAAATCCAGATCGGCGATGAGATGCCTGCGGGTATCTTGAAGATGGCGAAGGTCTATATCGCGAAGAAGCGTAAGGTGCGCGTCGGCGATAAAATGGCAGGGCGTCACGGGAATAAGGGGATTGTGGCAAAGATTGTGAAGGATTCGGATATGCCCTTCCTGCCCGATGGAACCCCGATGGATATCGTCTTGAACCCGTTGGGGG
Organism: uncultured Bacteroidia bacterium; assembly: GCA_938040915.1. Lineage (GTDB taxonomy): Bacteria > Bacteroidota > Bacteroidia > Bacteroidales > CAJPTX01 > Bacteroides_D. The sequence goes on from CALHZE010000089.1 coordinate 8,021, forward strand.
TACCTTCGCGTATGAACCTCGGACAGATCTACGAGACCGTCTTGGGGTGGGCAGGTCGCAAGCTCAATCTCAAGTTTGCCACGCCCGTGTTTGACGGAGCTTCGTTGGAAGATATTACGACATATACAGATAAGGCGGGGTTGCCAGCCTTTGGGAAGATACGTCTCCGCGATGGCGGGACGGGTGAGCTCTTTGATCAACATGCGACGGTCGGGGTCATCTATATGCTCAAGCTGGGGCACATGGTTGATGATAAGATGCACGCACGTTCGATTGGTCCGTACTCTTTGATTACGCAGCAACCATTGGGGGGAAAAGCTAGTTTTGGGGGACAGCGTTTCGGAGAAATGGAAGTTTGGGCTCTTGAAGCATTTGGCGCTGCCAACATCTTACAAGAGATCTTGACGGTGAAATCTGACGACGTGGAAGGTCGTGCTCGCACTTACGAGGCTATTGTTAAAGGCGACTTGATGCCTCAACCCGGTAATCCAGAGTCTCTAAATGTGCTCTTGCATGAGTTGAGGGGCTTGGGCTTGAATATCGATTTTGAATACGAATAACAGGTGTCGCTTAAAAAGGATTTTCGATGGCTCATAGAAAGGATAGTAAGGAGTCAGCTCCGTTTAAGAGCATAAAAATTAGCCTTGCGGCGCCGAATCAGATATTGGAGCGCTCGAGTGGCGAGGTGGTGCGTCCGGAGACTATTAACTACAGAACTTATAAACCCGAACGGGACGGGCTCTTCTGTGAGAAGATCTTCGGTCCGGTGAAAGACTTTGAGTGCCACTGTGGAAAGTATAAACGGGTGCGTTACCGTGGGATCGTCTGTGACCGTTGTGGTGTCGAGGTGACCGAGAAAAAGGTGCGCCGTGAGCGTATGGGGCACATCGAGTTGGTGGTTCCTGTGGCGCATATTTGGTATTTCCGCTCTCTGCCTAATAAAATAGGTCATCTGTTAGGACTCCCTAGCAAGAAGTTAGACAATGTGGTGTATTATGAGCGCTATATTGTAATTCAACCAGGGGCGACGACCTTCCGCAAGATGGATCTCCTCACGGAGGAAGACTATCTCAACGCGATCAGAGACCAAGTTCCCGATAATGCGAAGCTTTCGGATAGTGACCCGAACAAGTTTATCGCCGCTATGGGGGCTGGGGCGCTGGAGCAGTTGCTTGCGAGCCTAGATCTTGATCAGTTGAGTTGGGAGTTGCGCGATCGGGTCGAGAAGGAAACCTCTATGCAGCGCCGCGCCGAAGCGTTGAAACGTCTGCAGGTGGTTGAGGCTTTCCGTGAATCGAAGGGGGTGAATAAGCCGGAGTGGATGATCTTGCGGATCGTCCCCGTCATCCCTCCAGAGTTGCGTCCGTTGGTGCCGTTGGATGGGGGACGTTTTGCGACTTCCGACCTGAATGACCTTTATCGACGTGTGATCATTCGCAACAATCGTTTGAAGAAGCTCTTGGAGATTAAGGCGCCGGATGTCATTTTGCGCAACGAGAAACGAATGTTGCAAGAGGCTGTGGACTCACTTTTTGACAATACTCGTCGCTCGAATGTGGTGAAAACGGATGGAAACCGTCCGTTAAAGTCGTTGAGTGATAGTCTGAAGGGGAAGCGTGGTCGTTTCCGTCAGAACCTTTTGGGGAAACGTGTGGACTACTCCGCGCGTTCGGTGATTGTCGTGGGACCAGAATTAAAGATGCACGAGTGTGGGTTGCCCAAGGACATGGCGGCGGAGCTTTACAAGCCTTTTATCATCAAGAAGTTGATGGATCGTGGGGTGGTAAAAACGGTGAAGTCTGCGCGTAAGATTGTCGATCGTCGCGACCCTGTGATTTGGGACATCTTGGAGAATGAGCTTAAAGGTCATCCTGTCTTGCTGAACCGTGCTCCGACCTTGCACCGTTTGGGGATTCAGGCTTTTCAACCGAAGCTGATTGAGGGGAAGGCGATTCAGTTGCACCCGTTGGCATGTACGGCTTTCAATGCTGACTTTGACGGTGACCAGATGGCTGTGCATTTGCCCTTGAGCAATGCGGCAGTTCTTGAGGCACAGTTGCTCATGTTGGGCTCTCATAACATCCTGAACCCCGCGAATGGTCGCCCGATTACGGTGCCTTCGCAAGACATGGTATTGGGGCTTTATTACATGACGAAGCCTCGGAAGAATGCGAAGGGGGCGGGGCGTTGTTTCTATGGAGCTGAGGAGGCTATTATCGCCTATAACGAGAAGGCGGTGGCGCTCAATGCGGAGGTCACGCTCCGGCTTGACGGACAGAATATAGAGACGACGGTCGGGCGTATCCTGTTTAATCTCCGTGTACCGAAAGAGCTCGGTTTCGTGAATATTCTGCTTACAAAGAATACATTACGAGGTCTGATCGGCGATGTACTCAAGCATACGGGGATTGCCCGTACGGCCCAGTTCTTGGATGACATTAAGGAGCTTGGTTACTTTATGGCATTCCAAGGGGGGCTCTCCTTTAACTTGGATGATGTGATTGTCCCTAAAGACAAGCAAACCATCGTGGAAGAAGGACATCGCCGCGTGGGGGTGATCATGGGTGATTATCATGTAGGCTTGTTAACAGAACAGGAGCGTTACAACAAGGTGGTTGACGTTTGGAAGACTGTGGTTAACGATGTCACGAAGTCGCTAATGAACGAGTTGAGGGAGGACGATGGCGGCTTTAACTCAGTCTACATGATGTTGGACTCTGGAGCGCGTGGTTCTAAGGATCAGATCCGACAGCTTGGGGGGATGCGTGGTTTGATGGCAAAGCCTCAGAAGTCTGGGGCGAGTGATAAGGATGTCATTGAAAACCCGATTTTAGCAAACTTCAAGGAGGGGCTTTCTGTCCTAGAGTTTTTCATCTCTACCCACGGAGCGCGTAAGGGGCTTGCGGATACCGCACTGAAGACTGCCGATGCTGGGTATTTGACACGTCGTTTGGTGGATGTGTCGCAGGATGTTATCATTACTGAGGAAGATTGCGGTACGTTGCGCGGCTTGATGGTCTCGTTCCAAAAACGGAACGAACAGACTGAGGAGGAGGCGCAGAAAGAGTTTGCTGAAAAGCTGCTCGGTCGTGTTTGTGTCGATGATATCAGAGACGCGAAGGGTGAGGTTATCATCCCAGCCGGTACGGAGTTGACGGAAAAGGTCTGCGACGTTATCAACGACCATAAGGTGCGTCAAGTCGAAATCCGTTCGGTACTTACCTGTGAGTCTCATCCTGGGGTCTGTGCGAAGTGTTATGGTCGTAACTTGGCTACGGCTCAGATGGTTCAGAGGGGTGAGGCCGTGGGGATTATTGCGGCACAGTCTATCGGAGAACCTGGGACACAGCTCACGTTGCGTACGTTCCACTCGGGAGGGACTTCCTCTGGAGCATCGGCGACCTCATCTATTACGGTAAAGCAGGATGGACGCCTCGTTTTCGATGACTATAAGGTTATCGAAAATGTGAAGCAAGACGATGGTAGTAAGGCGTGTGATGTCGTAATTGGTCGTCTTACCACCGTACAGCTTGTGGATATTGCTACGGGAGAGGCTCTGGAGTCTTACAAGGTGCCTTATGGTTCGTTCCTTTATGTCAAGGATAACCAAGACGTAAAGAAGGGAACGCTTGTCTGCTCGTGGGATACGTGGAACAACCCTGTGATCACGGAGGTCGGTGGTAAGGTCGAGTATGACTCGCTTATCCGTGACGTGACTTACCAAGAGGAAACTGACCAAACGACAGGTCACAAGGAAATGATTATCATCGAGTCGCGAGATAAGAACAAGTATCCTGTGATTCGTATCTTGGGTAAGGATGGGACGCTGTTGAAAGTGATTGACCTCTTTGTGCATTCGCATGTGGTCGTGAAAGATGGCAGCGAGGTGCACCCAGGGGATGTTATCGCAAAGATGCCTCGTGCGGGAGAGTCTACGGGGGATATCACGGGTGGTCTGCCTCGTGTCACCGAGCTGTTTGAAGCGCGTAACCCATCGAACCCCGCGGTGGTGGCTGAGATCGACGGTTTTGTAAAGATTACGCCAAAGATAAAGCGTGGTGCTCGTGAGGTTAGTATTACGAATGAAAAGACGGGGTTGACTAGAAACTATAGTATTAACCTGTCAAAGCAGCTCCTTGTGCAGGATGGGGATTATGCTCGTGCTGGGATGCCGCTTTCTAACGGCGCGATAACGCCGAGTGATATCCTTGCTATTCAAGGTCCGACCGCAGTACAAGAGTATATTGTCAACGAAGTGCAGAAGGTGTATCTCTCTCAGGGGGTGGTCATTAACAATAAGCATTTCGAGGTCATTGTTCGTCAGATGATGCGTAAGGTTGAGATTATTAACTCAGGCGATACGCCATTCCTCGAACACGACATTGTTGATAAGTGGGACTTTATCAAGGGTAATGAAGCCATGCAGGGCATGTGTATTGTGACCGATCCTGGGGACTCAAAGCGTTACAAGGCTGGTCAGGTGATCTCAGATCGACAGGCGCGAGATGAAAACTCTAACTTGAAACGGAATGACTTGCAAGGTATGGAGTTCCGCAGTGCTCGCCCAGCGACAGCAGAGCAGATCTTGCAAGGGATTACGCGTGCGGCGCTTCAAACGAATAGCTTTATGGCAGCGGCTTCCTTCCAAGAAACGACAAAGGTGTTGAACGATGCAGCTATCCGCGCTAAGGTCGACCCGCTAGAAGGTCTGAAAGAGAATGTCATCTGTGGGCATTTAATTCCGGCTGGAACGGGCTTGCGGGAGTTTTCGAGACTCCGCGTAACCGAGGACGGTAAGAATTAGACGAGGCGTCAAACGCCTAAGGTTTTAGCGCACATCATGGGGTTTCCCCGTGATGTGCGCTTTTTTTTAGGGGGCTTTCTTGCTAAGTACGTCGCGAAGGTATTTTGAGGAATATGGAGGGTTACACACTTTTACAGACACTACTGGTTATTCGTCTGAGTTCGGGTGCATTGGTGGCGCACGAGACCGTGGTCGACACTGAGGCTTTCCCTGTGGGTATTTATCTAGTGCGTTCGTGTGGGGTAATTCCTGCGAAAAAGGCTCTACGAGTATGGGTTGCTCTAAAGGACGGGTTTTGTAAAGATAAAAAGGCGGTGCTCGTTGCGAGAACCGCCTTTTTATCTTGCCCTTCGAGGGGAGATACACGGGGCTAGGGGAATACGGCTACGCTACGCTGCCCGCCAAGTGGTCTTTTCTCTTCCTCTTGTAGCCTCACCTATTCCTACACAATGCAGTACTTTTGCTTCGTAATGTCATAAGGCAACGTTATGAGAAAAAGGGTGTTGCGATCAAAGATATGGCTACCCCTCTGCGGGGTTCTGCTTTTACTGGCGGTAGCCTGTTTCCTTTTTTACAAGTATTACGACGTCTATTTCAAGGGCTGCCTCACGTTTGAGGAACGGGAACGGACTCTGTACGTTCCTCGCAATACGTCGTTTGAGGAACTTGCGACCCTTTTGCAAGAAAACGGAATTGTGGAGGATACGCGCCTTCTCCGCACCTTTGCTAAAGTAAAGGGCTATGACACAAAGAACTACTCTGGCGCATATCGCCTCTCGCGCGGGCTTTCGCTGCGCGACCTGATGCTGTTGCTGGTCTCGAGACAACAACAGCCGGTTCGGCTTGTTGTGCCGAGCGTGCGCACGGTAGAGGAAATGGCTGGGCGACTCGCGCGGCAGCTCGATATTGACTCAGTGGAACTCCTCGCTTACCTACACGACCCCGCCTCGGCAGCTTCCTATGACTTTTCCCTACAAACATTTCCGGCTATGTTTATCCCCAATACCTACGAGGTCTATTGGGATATTTCACCCGAACGTCTTTTGGCACGTCTACATCGCGAGTATCGGGCGTTTTGGACTCCCAAGCGCTTAGCGCGTGCTGAAAAAATCGGTCTTTCGCCCGTCGAGGTCTCTACCCTAGCTTCTATCATCCAAGAGGAGGTGATGCATGCAGAGGAGTTGCCTAAGATTGCCCGCGTCTACCTTAATCGCCTCCGTATCAACATGGCTTTGCAAGCTTGCCCTACGGCGAAGTTTGCCGCTGGAGATATGAGCCTTACGCGCGTCTTGTATGCTCATACACAAATAGCGTCTCCTTACAACACCTACCAGAATCTTGGGTTGCCCCCTGGTCCCATCCGTTACCCCTCTATTGCCGCGATTGACGCCGTATTGCACCCCGCCGACCACGATTACCTGTTCTTCTGTGCCAAGCCAGACTTTAGTGGCTATCACAATTTCTCGCGCACTGCTGCTCAGCACGCTCAGTATGCGCGCCAGTATCAGCGGGCGCTTGACCGAAGACGCTAGGGAGCTTTGCTAAAGTAAGAACTAGTATAAATTGCGACAGTTTACTACCTTTGTGTAGAATAATGAAAAAGACTGTTTGCAATGGAACAACGTCAGGAGCATAACCATAGCGGTGCGGCAAGTGCAGACACCAAGGAGACGGTACGCAATCTCTTCACACAGTATCTCGTACAGAAGGGACATCGCAAAACCCCCGAACGTTTCGCTATCCTCGATGAGATTTACTCGCGCGAGGGGCACTTCGATATTGAGACGTTGTACATCTTTATGAAGAACAAGAACTACCAAGTGAGCCGCGCGACCCTCTACAACACCATCGAGCTCCTGCTCGACTGTGGGCTCGTCATTAAGCACCAATTTGGTAAGAATATGGCGCACTTTGAGCGCGCATACGAGTGTAAGCAGCACGACCACCTCATCTGTACTCAGTGTGGTAAGCTCATCGAGTTCTGTGACCCGCGCATACAGGAAATACAAGATTCGGTAGCCGAGCAGCTCCACTTCCGCGTGGCACACCATACTCTCTATTTCTACGGCATTTGCGAAGAGTGTCTGAAAGAGCTTCAGGGGTGAACCTGACCCGCGAGGCGGGGGAGGGGAACGGTTATTTCTCCAACAAGTACTAACTTAGTCGCTGAAATCGTGCGCCCACGGTTGGGTTGTGGGCGCGTGTAATTGTAGATCTATGCAAAACAGAAACGGTGAGCACGCCGGACGAGTCGACGTGCTGTTAGGCTTGCAGTGGGGCGACGAAGGGAAAGGGAAGGTCGTCGACGTTTTAGCACAACACTACAGCGTGATCACACGCTTTCAAGGGGGACCAAATGCGGGACACTCCCTCGTCTTCGGTAAAGATAAGTTTGTCTTACACACCATCCCGAGTGGTATCTTCCGCCAAGGGGTACGTAATATCGTTGCCAATGGCGTGGTGGTCGACCCTGTCTCTTTTCTCCAAGAGGTGGCTATGTTGACCAAGGCGGGTGTAGACGTCCGCGCTCACCTCGTCTTGTCGCGTCGTGCGAACCTTATACTCCCCACCCACAAGCTCCTAGATGCCCACTATGAAAAGGGAAAAGGAAGCTCGAAGATAGGCTCTACGCTCAAGGGGATCGGTCCGACCTACACAGACAAGATCGCCCGTAACGGTCTCCGTATTGGGGATGTCGAGTTGCCTGACTTTTTTGTGCGTTACACCACCCTCCGCGACCATCACTTGGCACTTTTGGGCGACGACCCATTTGACCGAGAGACCTTTCAACGCGACGAAGCCGCATGGCTACAAGCTGCCCAAGAGTTAAAGTCTTTTGCCCTTGACGACACCGAGTATCTCCTCAACGAGACGCTGGAAGGGGGGACGATGGTCTTAGCCGAGGGGGCACAAGGGACAATGCTAGACATCGACTTTGGCGCCTATCCGTTCGTCACCTCCTCCAATACGATTTGTGCGGGTGCGTGTACGGGGATGGGCGTTGCGCCTTCGAAAATAGGTAACGTCTACGGTATTTTCAAAGCCTATTGCACGCGCGTGGGGGCAGGTCCCTTCCCCACCGAGCTATATGATGCGACGGGAGAGCAGATGCGCGTCCAAGGACAGGAGTTTGGCGCAACGACGGGGCGTCCGCGGCGCACAGGGTGGTTAGACCTCGTGGCGCTTAAGTACGCCATTATGCTCAACGGGGTGACCCACCTGATTATGACCAAAGCCGACGTCTTGTCTAACTTCCCCCTCATCCGCGTTGCTGTCTCTTACGGCAAGAATGGGCGTAACCCTTATGGCGACGTCAAGCCGCAAGAGATCGAGTTTCGCGACTTTGAGGGGTGGCAGTGTGACATCTCAGCTTGCCGGCGCTACGAAGAGCTCCCGCAGCGTTTCAAGGAGTATGTCCAATTTATAGAAGAGGCGACCGGCGTCCCCGTGACCATCATCTCCCTCGGTCCCGACCGTCAAGACACGCTGATTCGTTAGGTCGTGGCGCGCGAGCTTGTGCTTCCTGTGCTTTCTTTACCCTCCTGCGATTTACGGATTCGTCGGGAGGGTAATTCGTATACGGTCTATGACGCGCTGCGCCACCTCTGGGTGACCCTCACTCCAGAGGAGTGGGTGCGACAACACGTCTTAGACTACCTGCAACACGCAAAAGCCTATCCGTTTGGGAACATCCGTGTTGAGGAACGTGTTGTGGTGAATGAGCAACCCCAGCGGGCAGATATTGTGGTCTATCAGAAGGGGGCAGTGCCCTTCCTCCTCGTGGAGTGTAAGGCGGCTCACGTCGCGCTAACCGAGGAAACGTTGTGGCAGGCGCAGATCTATGACCAAGTCATCCGCGCCCCTTACATTGCGCTCTGTAATGGGCTTGCGACTCTCTTATTCCAGTTTGTGGACGGCGGGGTCATGCCGTGTGGGGAGGATTTCCCAGATTTTCCACAGGAGTAGTGTTGTGGGTATCGAAAATATTCCTACCTTTGCGTCGTTGGAGTTCGGGGTGTAGCTCAGTCCGGTTAGAGTATACGTCTGGGGGGCGTAGGGTCGCTAGTTCGAATCTAGTCACCCCGACAACAGTCAAAGAGTAGAGGCGATGGAAGTGTTAAGCTTCCGTCGCCTTTTTCCTTTTCTGGGGTTCGTCTCCGTTGGTTGATCACGCGACGTCTTGCGCTCGCCACTAAGGCGTTCCGACCTGCTTTTCCATATCAATGCCCGCCCGCGCCGCTTGGGCGAGTTGCACCGAATGGGGTAATCGGTAGTTGCGTCCATCCTTGTAGAAGTTTCCCCCAGTTTGCATAAAGCGAAAACCGATGCCTGCCGCGACGCACTGGGCGCGAAGGTCTAAAATCCACTCGTAATAGCTGTCTTTTCCTGATCTAGGTTGACTGATTTATGGATCAAAGATAAGGAAATAAAC
>CALHZE010000090.1 GCA_938040915.1 uncultured Bacteroidia bacterium
TTGGGAACTATTGATAGAGAGTCTACAGCAGCCTTTTTGGCGGGAACAGGTAATGACGCGTGGGTTTCATTCAAAGGAACTGCGCCACAGGCATTCGGTGGCACAGGGGGGGGCTTTGATGGGGCGAATAAGCTAAATAAATTGATTATCGATAACGAGCATGGCGTTACGGTACGAACAGGAGGGAATGTTGAGATCTCTGATTTGAGCCTGCTAAAGGGTGTCCTACATACCCCGCGTAACGCTTCTGGGAGGTTATTGCAAACGCCGGCGCAAACGAATACGACAACGCCTAATCCTACCGTCCTGGGTAGCATTCAGTCGTATGTTGATGGTCCGTTATGGGTAAAGATCCCCACTGGTGTAACCTCTTATTGTTTCCCTCTAGGCGTGGGAACATCGCTCGCCAATCAGATGTTATTGAGTGATTTGACACCGGGGATGCTTTGCGTGGAGGTCGTCGTGAATACTACTGCTTTGAATGTACAATCTCCATTGACGTTGGTCGATAGGAGGGTTTGGAAAGTCTCTGGTAATGCCGCTGCTTCTGCCAAAGTGAGTTTCTTGCGCGAAGGCTTTGATTGGGCAACTGGGAAGAACAACGACGAGCTCTCTGTCGCTAAAAAGGGTACTCTAAAGTGGGAGGAGATCGCTTCCGAAGCTCATGCCGGAGGGCTGGGCAATGAGATTCGTACAGTGGCAGCTGAGGCATTAGTCGTTGCTCCGTTATTTACAGAGTATTCGTTTGGAGCTAAAAGTGCCGTTCCGCCCACGCTCTCTTATGAAAATCTTGGGGGGCGCTATTGTGTCCCAGTCAGCGGTGTCGTGACTGTGCCTGTAAAGATTGTCGCTAGTGGTGAGTGGGGCGATTATCTTCCTATGCTCATTAAGTACAAGGTGGGAAATAATGTCCGGACGTATGAGGTTTCCACCACTTCCTCTTCCGATGACGTCTTTGACCTACCTATTCGAAGTACAGACGACCCTGTATCTCTACCCCTCCTGAGTGAATCGATAACCTTCCAAGTCTTAAGCTTAACCTATCGACACAATACGACGCCAGGGACTGGGCAGGTCGATCCGACCATCCTCACGGCTTACCGGATACCTGACGTTGCTCCAGGTTCGTATGACATGTGTTTCAATAAGGGAAGCGCAGTAAACTTGCAGGGGCAGTCGAAGCCTTTGGGTACTCCTACGTGGGTCAACGACGATGCTGTCGGTACGTTTACAACTTCCAATGCTTACGCAACGCGCTTTACGCTTTCGGCAACAGTCGGGGGCTTGGTGTTGAAGCTTAAGGTAGACAACCATGGGTGTGTGGGCGAGAAAAATGCTGACTTGAATCAGGCGCAACCCACTACAGGGAGTATCACGGGAAGTCAACGCGTCTGCCTCTTAGATGGGAATCCGGCGGAGGAAGTTTACACATTTACGCCTCTTGTCCAAATTACACCCCTTGCTTATACTTGGAGTTTGGAAGACAAGCCCAACAGCCTTACCGATTTGAAGATTGTCGACGGGACTCAGGTTACCAACCCCGCGAAAGTGAATTGGGTTGCTACGCCCCCCTACCATGGTGCGCAAAAGTATCAGGCGACCGTACACCTCAATGTCGTTGACAAGAACCAGTGTCTATCGACCTTTGAACTCCCTGTAGAGGTCGTCTTAGAGTATCGGACGGCGCCGGTTTACTTCACCCCCTATAACGACTAAATAAGGCGTTATCTAAGCTACGCTTCCAGCGTATTAACACCCTACACTAAGAGGGGCAAACTAAACTAGTTAGTTTGCCCCTCTTAGTGTTTCCTCCATTTCCCTAACAAGCTCTGCCGGTGGTCGCGTCCCATCCAACCAGTGGAGCGTGATACCTCGACGCTCCATGCCACGCAAATAGGTCATCTGCCGCTTAGAGAATTGCCGGATCGCGATATTCAGTTGCTCGTAAAGCGTTTCTCGCGAGGGTATCTCTCCTAATAGGTACTGGGTTACGTATTTATACTCCAGTCCGTAGTAAATCAATTGCGCAGGCGAAATACTCTCTTTTAATAGAGAATCCACCTCTTCTACCAACCCAGACTCTAAACGCGTTTTTAGTCGCTCAGAAATGCGTTTCCAGCGTATTTCTTGCGGCAGGCTAATAGCGAACGTTACACCCTGCAATCCCGCTCGCCCTTCTCCTTCAACTTCACGAGTCGACAGCGCGATCTCCACAGCACGAATGAGCCGCTTGCGCGAACTCGTATCGGTCGTATTGTGTAGCGGCTGATGCGAAGCCAATATGCCGATCAACTCCTCATCCGTACGCTCTTCTAATTGCTTGCGAAGCTCTGGATTAGGCGCGACCTCTGCCAAACGATACCCACGCAAGATCGCCTCCGCATACATTCCACTCCCGCCACACAAAATGACGGGTGTGCCAGCCGCTTGCAACCTGTCCCATACCTCGTAAAAGCGTTGCTGATAAGCAAATAGGTTGCTCTGTTCCCCAGGCTCAAAAATGTCTATCAGATGGTAGGGTATCCGACGCCCTGCGACCTCATACTCCGAAAGATCCTTCCCCGTACCGATGTCCATCCGTCGATAAAGCTGACGTGAGTCGGCACTCACGATCTCTGCCCCTAAGCGAGCGGCGAGCGCCACCGCAAGGTGAGTCTTGCCCGAGGCAGTCGGCCCCAAAAGCGCCACAAAAGGTAACCTACTACTGTCTGACATCCCTAGCTCCTCTCCCCAATTCTTAAGATTTTTGCACACAAAAGTACGGAACTTTATACACCCGTCCACACCCCCAAAACCCTTACCCTATCAGCTCTCTAAGCTCTCAAGCCATCGAATTTATCTTATAAAGAATCGCGTACGTTGTAAAAAACTTCTTTCAGCTGCAAATAGTGTTACTTTTTTGCGTATATTTGATAACAGAAAAAGGTAATGTGATGAAAAAGAAGCAAGAGTATATATTTTGGAATAAGGAGGAATTGGTCAACTTATCCAAGTCTCTAAATGCCGAAATACTAAGTACCAACCACAGCGGAGGCTATATGTCGAGCACCGTAGCACTCTGCAACACCCGAAAATACCACGGGCTGATGGTGCTGCCCCTAGAAGCATTCGGAGGCGAACGCCACGTACTACTATCCAACCTCGACGAGACCCTCGTGGTCGCCGACCACGACTTCCACCTCGCCACTCGGAAGTACCGCGACGTCTACTACCCCAAAGGGCACAAATACCTCGAGGCCTTCCACCTCAACCCCACTCCCACGTTCCTCTACCGCGTCGGAAGCCTCCTCCTCAAAAAGGAACTCCTCTTTGTCGAAAAACAAGACCAACTCCTCGTCAGATATACACTCCTCGAAGGGGAGGGGACGGTCAAAATGATGCTCTACCCACTCCTCGCCTATCGCAACGCACACAAACTCACCTCTGCCAACATGGGGCTCGATACCCACTATGTCGCCATGCGCGACAAAGGCGTCGCTTTCAAAATGTACCCCGAGTTCCCCGAACTAGTCTTTCACTGGGACTGCCCCTCTGACTACGTCCACGCCCCAGACTGGAATCGTGGCGTCTTTTACACACAAGAAGAAGCGCGCGGATACCCCAGTAGCGAAGACCTCTGGATGCCCGGTACTTTCGAGGTACAACTCCCACTCGGAGAGCCTATCATCCTCTCCGTCGCCACCTCCCGACTACTCGGTAAAGACCTCGCGCGAAAGTTCGATAAGGAACTGACCATCCGTCCAGACCGGAAAGATTTTGAGTCTACCCTAGAGGCAGCTGCAGGACAGTTTATCGCGCACCGCGGACGCAACATCTGGGTCAACGCCGGTTACCCGTGGTTCGGGCGCTGGGGACGCGACACCATGATCTCACTCCCAGGACTCACCCTCGCCTTCAATGACTACGAGCTCTTCCGAAAACTCTTTACCGACCTCGTCAGTGAGGCGCGAGACGGTCTCCTACCCAACGTTGGCGAGCCCGATCAAGCCGCATACAACTCGATCGATGCCCCACTCTGGGCCATGGCAGCCCTACACCATTTCTACATCCAAGACCCCGTCGCCTTCAAAACCTTTTACTCCAAAGCTAAAATCGGCGCTTTTATGCGCGAGGTTATCGAACTCTTTACCCAATCTAACGGCAAGGGGCGCGATATCTATCTCGACGAAAACGGTCTGATCTGGACAGGCGCTCCCTCCACCGCCCTCACTTGGATGGACGCCGTCGTCGCCGGCATACCCGTTACCTCACGTTCGGGAGCAGCCGTTGAGCTCAACGCCCTCTGGTTTGACGCAATTTCCTTCTACTTGGAATGGATGGAGAAGCTGGGACAAAAGAAACAAATCGCTAAGTACGAATGGATACGCGACGGCATCCGAGACAACTTTGCCCGACTCTTCTACAATCAGACGCAAGGATACCTCGCCGACTACATCGACCTCGACGGCCCCCACTTCGAGATCCGTCCTAACATGATCTTTGCCGTCTCCTTGCCCTATTCACCCCTCACCCCCGATCAGCAACTCGCCGTCCTCCAAACCGTCGAGCAGCACCTCTATACACCCCTCGGGCTTCATACCCTCTCCCCACGAAACCCGATGTATAAAGGACAATACGCCGGAGACCAGCCGACCCGCGACGCCGCCTACCACCAAGGCACTATCTGGACGTGGCTTCTCGAGCCCTACCTCGACGCCGTCGAGCGCGTCTGGGGCGAAGCAGCTACCCTCAAAACCGGAAAAGAGATCCTCAAAAACCTCGAAAAAGAAATGCACAGATACGGCATCGGCACCATCGGCGAAGTCTTTGATGGCGACCCACCTCACACCCCCGGCGGCTCTATCGCGCAAGCATGGAGCGTCGCCGCCACCATGCGAATCTTAAGAAAAGTACAACAACTCGAAGCTAAAGTGAAGAAGGGAGGATTATAGCAATTATGCGTGTTTTAATGTTTGGTTGGGAGTTTCCACCCCATATCGCCGGAGGGCTCGGCACCGCGTGTCTCGGCATGACGCGAGGGTTGCTCCATCAAGGCGTGGAGGTCTCTTTTGTGCTCCCAAAACTCTTCGGGGGGGAAGAGGGCGACCGCATGCGGATGCTCTCCGCCGAGGACGTCGGGCTTACCATCTCCTCCCAAGAAATCGCACACCTCGCAACCCACCTCCGCATCGTCGGTGTCGACTCCTTCTTACACCCCTATCTCAACATCCAAGACGTCTATTCGACCTCACGAGACCAAACCTTCGGCGTCAACCTCGCCGTACACCACTGGTCGCAACAGAAGTTCACCTTCTCCGGAAAATATGGGGCATCTCTCCTAGACGAAGTCGCGCGATACGCCCTCGTCGCCGCCTCCATCGCCTCTCAAGAATCGTTTGATATCATCCACGCACACGACTGGCTCACCTACCTCGCCGGTCTTGCCGCAAAACGCATCTCTAACAAACCCCTCGTGGTGCACGTACACGCCACCGAGTTCGACCGAAGCGGCGAAAATGTCAACCAGCTCGTCTACGATATCGAGCGCGCCGGTATGGAAGGCGCTGACCGCGTCATCACCGTCAGCCACCGCACCCGCGACATCGTCATCGAGCGATATGGCATCCACCCCGACAAGGTGGTGACCGTACATAACGCCGTCGATTTCGCCGACGACTACCGCGGCGCACTACCGCGCCCATTTCCCGAAAAGGTCGTTACCTTCCTCGGACGCGTCACCTTCCAAAAAGGACCCGACTACTTCGTCGAGGCCGCCTACAAAGTCATACAAAAGATGCCCAACGTGCGCTTTGTGATGGCTGGGAGCGGAGATATGCTCAATCGGATGATCCGGCGCGTCGCAGCACTCGGCATCGCGACCAAATTCCACTTTGCGGGCTTCCTACAAGGCGCCGAGGTCGACCGAATGTATCGCATGAGCGACGTCTATGTCATGCCCTCCGTCTCCGAGCCCTTCGGGATTACACCCCTCGAGGCCATGCGCAACGGCGTCCCCGTCATCATTTCCAAACAAAGCGGCGTCGCCGAGGTACTCAAATATGCCCTGAAAGTCGACTTCTGGGACGTCGACGATATGGCTAATGCCATCTACGGACTTCTCAACTACAACGCCCTACAACGCTTCTTCCAAGAGCACGGACAACACGAGGTCACAACCCTCAAGTGGGATGCAGCCGCCCTCCGCATCAAAGAGATTTACCAATCCCTCCTCTAGTCTAAACATCACAACGTAACAAGACCATGTCTTCCATCTGTTTCTACTTCCAAGTACACCAACCCCTCCGACTTCGCCGCTATCGCTTCTTCGATATCGGCGAAGCACACGACTATTTTGACGACTATGCCAATGCGCAGATTGTCAAAAAGGTGGCAGCCAAGTGCTACCTCCCCATGAACGCCCTCTTGCTCGAGCTTATCCAGCGCTACGGCACACGCTTCAAGGTCGCTTTCTCCATCTCAGGCGTCGCCCTTGACCAGTTCGAGCGCTTTGCCCCCGAGGTGCTCGATAGCTTCCGCGCACTTGCAGAGACTGGCTGTGTCGAGTTCCTTGCCGAAACCTATGCCCATAGCCTTGCCGCTCTCCGTGACCACGACGAATTTAAGCGACAGGTTGCCCACCAAAGCCAACGTATCCACGACCTCTTTGGCGTGACTCCTGTCACCTTCCGCAACACCGAGCTTATTTATTCTGACGAGATCGGCAAGCTCGTCCACTCCCTCGGCTATAACCAGATGCTCACCGAGGGCGCGAAACACATCCTCGGTTGGCGCAGCCCTAACTTCCTCTACCACAACCCCCAAGCCCCCAAGCTCAAGCTCTTGCTAAAGAACTTCCAGCTCAGCGACGACATCGCCTTCCGTTTCTCAAATAGGGGGTGGAACGGATGGCCGCTCACGGCAGAAAAATACGTACACTGGCTCACCGCCCTACCCGGCGACGCCCAAGTTATCAACCTCTTTATGGACTACGAGACCTTCGGCGAGCACCAGTGGGCAGAGACCGGAATCTTTGACTTTATGCGAGCCCTCCCAGGGGCAGTCTTCCAGTCCAGCGCCTTCAACTTCCTTACTCCTGCCGAGGTCGCCGCACACTACCAGTCGGTGAGCCCCCTCCACGTCACTCACCCCATCAGCTGGGCCGACGAAGAGCGTGACCTTACCGCGTGGCTCGGAAACGAGCTCCAAAACGAGGCTTTCTCTAACATCTACGCCTTGTCCGAACAAGTGCGTGGGGTAAATGACCCCGACCTTACCCGCACGTGGATGTATCTCCAGACCTCCGACCACTTTTACTACATGTGCACCAAGTGGTTCTCTGATGGCGATGTCCACAAATACTTTAACCCTTACGACTCTCCCTACGAGGCCTTTGTCAACTACATGAATGTCCTTTCCGACTTCCTCTTAGAGTTGCGCAAAAGGGAGTAGTTCGCGGGGACGAACCGCCTCTCACGCCCACATAAACAAGGCTTACGCTATATCCTAGCGTAAGCCTTGTTTGTATAATAGCCGTATTATGAGATTACGGGGCAATAACATAAAATCCTTTCATACATGATTATATACTTGTTGCCTACCTGCCCTCCCGCGTAGGATCGCTTGTCGTCCGCACGGGTCGTCCGCATAGGACTCGGCACCGCTATCCTCGTGATTATCTGTCGTTCGCCGCAAGGCGCATATATCACCGAATGGTTTTCGTACGGACGCCTATCGTGTGCGTCCGCGTGGTTCCGTAGGGGCGCTGCATGCAACGCCCTTGCCGCAAGGCGCATATATCAATCAAACGGCGTGTACGGACGCCTATCGTGTGCGTCCGCAACTCGGCACAACGTGCCGCCGGTGTGATCTTCCCCTTGTCCGCTTGTCGCCCGCATGGGCCGTCCGCCCTTAGGACCCCGCACGGGTCGCGCGCCCTTAGGACCCCGCACCGCCGTCCGCGTAGGACCGCCCTTACGCTCAGTTCGCGAAAATGCACTATTTTTGCACGTGAAAAATTCCCCCTAGTTACGATACTGCACAATGGGAGGTCGCCACAATATAACCACGGGGGAACGCGACCTTGAGTAGTGCAACGGAGGTTTTCAACAATGCGAGTGTTACAACTCAATGCAGAACTAAAGGACGTCACCGGACGTCGTGAGGCACGCCGTATGCGCGTCGCTGGGCGTGTACCCGCTATGGTCTACGGGCACGGCGAGAATATTATGTGCTCCATCGAGGAACGCGACCTACGCGCCCTCCTCATCACCCCTTACGTACACCTCATCGAGCTCACGGTGAACGGCAAGGTGGAACGCGTGATCCTCAAGGAGGTGCAATATCATCCTGTTTCTGATCGCCCGATCCACCTCGACTTCTATCGTTATGCTGACGACGAGCCTAT
>CALHZE010000091.1 GCA_938040915.1 uncultured Bacteroidia bacterium
TGAAATGAAATAATCGTTTAGGATCGTCTTTACCATCAGAACCTGAAATAGAGAGAGAACGAAAGTGATTTTCCACGATTCTCGCTGCTGGAGCTATAACAAACGACGCCCCTTCTACTGGAAGAGGAAAGACCAATGCCCCCTTAAGAGCATCCAAAGTAGCTTCTAATTGGAAGTTTTTCCCTATAGACAACGTACGCGCATCCCCCTTATAAGAAAGACTCAAAACCCCCTTCTTATGATGAAGGCTTCCATCTATCGCCGTACTATACTGAATATAGAGTATCTGACGATCGGTGTTTAACGAAACTTCAAAATTTCCCAAACGCGCCTTAGATGCTATCGTCACAAAACCCTCGGGTGCCTCCGTAGTAGTAGTAGGAGTCAATGTCAGTCCACTAAGATCAATGACCTCTTTTCCTCCTCGGGTGTGCGAAAGGTTTGTATCATCGATAGCGAGAACAACTATATAGTTCATATCTCCATTTTCCGATGCTCCCACCACTCGTAACTCTCCCTGAGAATGAATATACGTATCTCCTTGCTTAAGATCTAAAGCTCCACGATCTTTACTATAATTTGGCGTAGCCGTATAAGTAGCTCCATAAGAGCGAGCGGGATTGATCGTAGAGGCATAACTTTCGACGTCCTTATCCGCTCGTCTACCTCGCAAAACCACAAGCCCCCCTTCCTGCTGAAAGGTCAAGCTCATAACTCCGGAATAAATCTGTGGAGCAAAGAGCTGTCCATCGCCGATTCGCAACTCCCCAGACGACATATTCCCTGTAGTGATCACAGATCCATCTCCCACAGCATAACTTCCCGCCTTCACATACAGCACCCCCGCAATTTCTAACGCCGCCCCATCATTCGGAGTTGTAGGGTTGCCTACCCCATGTACTTGCCCCTCCGTCAATCCCCAGACATCAGCAACTTGTTTAGCATTTTGTGCTTTTTGGACAACCAAGACATCCGCACCATCTAAAACCAATGCACAAGTATTTTGTATAACGTACGTTCCCTTTTCTGCGAGGCTAGCGATAGCGGTTTTCCCAGCAAGCTTCAATGTTCCATTCATCAAAAGGAGCGCTTGTCTTCCCTCTTGAGAGTTTCCTCCCCACAACCGGAAGTGCTGACGTGTTGAAGCTTCCACAGTTAGCTCTGTTGTGACACTCGTGCCTTTATCTACCACCAACGCGTAAAGATCTGTCTGTCCATTGCACTGAAAAGTTGCATTCGCCTGACCTCGCGCAATAACCGTAACATTCTGCGTTGTGACCGCGGTTCGTGCAAAATCCAAAGAGGGGAGCGTATGCAAAGTAACCGAGCCACTATTGCGCCAATCTCCATGCAATTCCACTATATGCGTGGAACTCTCATAGTAAGAAAGTGGCTCATTAGTCGGGGTCGCTTGTTCCAACATACCATCTATCACAGATAGCGACGCCCCCACCCCTACCGTAAAGTGTCCCTCCACCGTCAGTTTCTTACGAGAGAAAAATGTTCCGACCTCTGGTCTACTGGGGATTCCTCCAAGTAAGAGCTGCGCATCATCCGTTATAGAGAGGTTATTCAACACCTTAAGTTCCTGTCCAGTCTTTAATTGATAGGCATATTTCCCCTTAGCTGCGAACTCTAAAT
The DNA here is from genome assembly GCA_938040915.1 of uncultured Bacteroidia bacterium. GTDB lineage: Bacteria > Bacteroidota > Bacteroidia > Bacteroidales > CAJPTX01 > Bacteroides_D. The sequence continues at coordinate 1,642 of CALHZE010000091.1, forward strand.
TCCATACTGTGGTTGGGAAACTCTCTATATTGACAGGCGCTTGATTCGGAAAATTAAAGACAAGTGTTCCCCCATTTCCTTCAAGAAAAGTCATGTAAGCACTAATCTGAGGAAACACATTACTTGCGATAAGAAGACGCCCTTTACCTCGAAGGGCAAATAGCCCATCATCAAACGATTTATCTCGTAAGTCCAAACTTGCCCCAGACTCGATGGTAAGATCTAGATTTTCCTCGGTGACATTAGCATCAAGAAATACTGGAGACGAGGTGGGCTTAATCACGACCTGCGACGAAGCGGGAGGTACTCCAGCTCCTCCCGCAGGATTCAAGGTAAGTCCCGTGGCGTCCTTCGTCCATGTGGTTTGAGCGTGCCAGCTTCCACCATCTTTGTAGGTATAATAGATCTCTTGTGCCCGCGTATGAGAGATACCAAAGCACAGAGACAGAACGCTCAATAACGACCAAAACAGAGCCTGCTTTATCCACATAGACACCTCCGGTAAATTCTAGCTACTTCTCCTCAAAAATATAAAATATACAGCAAAGTAGGCATCAAACTAAATAATCTCCTCTACAGTTTCTTCGCTAGTAAACCAACTTGCATACTTGGAGTACCCCTTCGCATTTGCACCAGCAATTTGCCAACTCTGTTCTTCCGTCAAGGTCTTAACCTGTTTTGCCGGCACGCCTGCCATGAGCGCCAACGGGGGGACTATCGTTTTAGCCAATACCAAGGCACTCGCCGCCACAACAGACTTTTCTCCAATTTCAGCATTGTCTAAAATCACAGATCCCATCCCTATCAAGCAATGTGCACCTACGATAGCACCATGTACCACGGCACTATGCCCGATAGATGTTTCCTCCCCTATTTCCACCCACGAACGTCCGGCGGAGGAGTGAATGACCGCATTATCTTGAATATTAGACCCTCTACGGACGAGAATCTTCCCGACATCCCCCCGCAAAACAGCTCCATACCAAATGCTGCAATCATCCTCAATTTCCACTTCGCCGATAATCACGGCGGTACTTGCTAAAAAACAATTCTTACCAATCTTTGGTTTTATGCCATTGAGCGTAATAATATGTGCCATCCCCCTACTTTCCACTTAAAAGCGTAACGTTCCCCTTCTGGTCAAACAGT